>CABSZR010000017.1 GCA_902482185.1 uncultured Collinsella sp.
CGCCAGTGCTGCGCAGGGTAGCAAAAGCAGTCCTGCCACAAGAATGCTTACTCCGAAGGCGGCGACTCTGGCGCCTGCATGACGCTTGACGTTGCGGATAGACAGGCCAGTCCGTTTGTTATGGGTCTGCGGTGCAACATGCTGTCCATACATAAGACGCTCCTTGTTCGTAGGCCGGTTTCCGCGGATCTATATTGCGCCTGGCCGATGCGGCTAGGCTCTTTCACGCGAACGCTTACGCGAGCAGGGAGAAAGCTCAAGCTAATTTTCCCACAGTCGATACTTTGCGAGCAACGATTTGCTGTTCAATTCTCGGAGAGAGAATCAAGGTGGCCGAGGAGTTATCAGCCAATAAGATTGTGTCTAGAGAACACGAACGAGAGATGCGATCTACAGACGACTGAATAGCTCCATCCGTTTTGGTTAAAACAAACTAATATGCCGCGCGCCTGCGGCATGAAGGAGGGAGATTTCTATGAACATCGTTGTATTGAGCGGCAGCCCGCGCAAGGGCGCCAATACCGACACCATGGTCGAGGCGTTTGCCGAGACCGCGCGCGAGGTCGGCCATACGGTCGAGGTCATCCGCGTTGCCGGCAAAAAGATCGCTGGTTGCCTGGGATGCCAGTACTGCTTCGCCCATGAGGGCACCTGTGTGCAGAAGGATGACATGGCCGATGTGATCGAGTCGCTGAAAGGCGCCGACATGGTCGTCTTCGCCTCGCCTATCTACTGGTTCGATATCACTGCGCAGGAGAAGGCCGCCATCGACCGCCTGTACGCCTTCGGTGCTACGGGCTTCCCGTTCACCAAGACGGCCCTTTTGCTCGATAGCCACAGCGAGGGCGTCTATGATGCGGCGATCGCTATGTACAAGTCGACCTGCGCGTACTGCAAGTGGGAGGACCAGGGCATTGTCACCATCAGCGGTATGACCGAGCGCGACAGCATGGCATCCTCGCCCAAGTTGGAAGAGGTTCGAGAGCTCGCTCGCAAGCTCGCCTAAGAACAAGAAGAACGCATGGCAATCAGCGTTATTGGAAGTACTTGCCGTCCTTGCCGGGTGAATCGTTGATTGCCATGCACCGTTGCCCTTGTGGACAATCTCCGCGTGCTAGGAGACTTTCTCGCTCAGGAACTCCCTGAACGCGGGGATGTCAAAGCCAACGAGGCCACGTCCACGTTCCCCGATGACGCCGTCCTCGAGGAGACGGCGTTTATATTGGCTTGCATAGTTGCTGGCAACGCCCATGCGTTTGGCTATCTCCGAGACCCTGCTGGGGCCAGAATCGGGCAGCATCGCGAGCAAAAACTCAATGTCTTTATCGGAAAGCTCCCGATAGGTCGTTTCGAGAATTCGATCGCGCAGCTCCATACGGGCAAGCAGAGAACCCTGCTGGACATCAGGTGCGCTGATTTTGGGCGAGTTCTCCGAAACATCCCATGTGCGATATCCGACGAGCTGCATCATGTAGGGGAATCCGTCGACGGCCTTCACGGCATCCTCGAGCGCTTCTGGCGTGATTGAGCGGCCTCCGGCCTCAACGGTTTTGCGGAATGCGTTTGCAATTTCAACGTCAGTGATTCGTCCCAACTGATGATATTGGGAACGCCTGAGGAACGAGACGGAATCGTTACGCAGCAACGCCGATACTTTGTAGGGCAGTCCTGCCATGAGTAGGGCAACTTTTTTACCTTCGCGTACAAAGTGCTGGTAAACAGAGGCAAATTGAAGCATTTCTTCGAGATCGACGGTGACTTCATCGATGGTGATGAGAAGTCCGATGTCATGTTTTTCGAGTTGCTTAAAGATGCCATTCATGCGTGTGCGCCAGTTGCCCTGGGCCTCTTGAGCATATGTCCAATCGATGTCCACTGGACCAATTTGAACGCCGTTTATGCGCGCGTGAGGCTGTGAGAGGTAGCTATCTGCGGCTTCTTTGGTTCGCTCGATAATATCTTCGAGCATGCCTGGCATGGCGGAGACATTTGCTGCGATCCAGCCGTGTTCAAGCGCTGTTTCTGAAAGGAGCGAGAGAAGCGCCGTCTTGCCCGTTCCCCTTGCGCCCGTAAAAATAGTCGACAGGTTTGGATCTCCCGGGCCGTTGATAAAGCCACGGTTGATGTCACGCAGAATATGCTCGCGACCCGCTAGAAAGGGAGGGACGCTTCCAAATGTTGGGGTAAAGGGGTTCTTGCTGTACTCCATGGTAGCTCCTTTGCAAGTTTTGCTAATTTTTGCAACTTTTGCTAACTTTTGCAAGTTTTGCTAACGACTGACCAATGGGCATCGAAGCAGTGACGCTGACATTTTTTACGCAGAAAAATAAGCAGAAATCAATTTATCTGCGTTAAAAAATAGTTGAGAAGAAAAACGACGAGTCCCGGGCGCAATGCCGTTGCGCTCCGGGCCCCGCTGCTTTGCGAAGTATCTAACGATCTCGTTGCCGTTGTCCTAGTCAAACAGACTCGGCATGTCGTTTTCTTTCATGAGGGCACCGGCGGAGGGCAGACTCTGCGCAGTGAACTTTTCGGCCGAGACGCCGGCGCCAAGGATTTCCTCGGTCGTGCCGACGGTGGTGACCGAGCGGCCCTTCTTGGCCGTAAAGGCCTGGACGCCCTGCGTGTTGGTGGTCGTCTTGGTCTTGAGCAGCGACGTGTTGAAGTTCATCAAGCGGTAGTCGCTCGAGACCAGCGCGATGTCGCGATCTTCCTTGAGCACCTGGGCATACAGCAGCTTGCTGCCACCGTAGATGGCGTTTTTGAGGCGCTTGCGGTTGGTCTTGGTGACGTATCCGGCAAGTGCGACGCGCACCACGCGGCCGTTCTCAAAGACAAACAGCACGTCGGCCTTGTAGTCCTCGGGGTCGATGACCCAGATGACGCTCTCGTCGGGTTCCATCTCGAGGTCGGTCGGCAGGTACGAGCCCAGCTGGGCCGACTTGGTGTCCTCAAACGCCGCAACCTTGCACTTGTACACCTGGCTCTTGTTGGTAAATACGAGCAGCTCGTGGGTGTTGGAGGACGGGAACTCGATAAAGGGTTTGTCGCCGTCCTTGTACTTGAGCGTGGTCGCCTTCTTGAGCACACGGTCCGTCATCTTTTTAAGGTAGCCCTCGCGCGAAAGCATGATAGTAACCGGGTACTCCTCGACCTCGGGCTCCAGGCTTACCTCGATAACCTCGTGGGGCTCGATCCTGCCCGTGCGGCGCGGCATCACGTACTTCTTGTTGACCGCGGCCAGCTCGTCGCTGATGACCTTCTTGATGTTCTCCTCGCTGGAAAGGATCTCCTCAAGCTCGGCAATCTCGCCCTCGAGCTTGGCGATGTCCTTGGTGCGATTGAGGATGTACTCCTCGTTGATGTTGCGGAGCTTGAGCTCGGCGACAAACTCAGCCTGGGTCTCGTCGATGTCGAAACCCTTCATAAGATTGGGCACGACCTCGGCTTCGAGCTTGGTGCCGCGGATGATAGCGATGGCCTTGTCGATGTCGAGCAAAATCGCCTCGAGGCCGTGCAGCAAGTGTAGGCGCTCGGACTTTTTGCCCAGGTCAAAGTTAATGCGGCGACGCGTGGACTCAATACGCCACTTGACCCACTCGTGCAGAATCTGGCGCACACCCATAACGCGGGGGTAACCATCGACCAGCACGTTGAAGTTGCACGAGAACGAATCCTGCAGCGTGGTCGAGCGATAGAGCTTGGCCATGAGCTTGTCGGGGTCGACGCCGCGCTTAAGGTCGATGGCGATGCGCAAGCCCGAGAGGTCGGTTTCGTCGCGGATGTCAGCGATCTCCTTGACCTTGCCCTCTTTGGAGAGCTTGACGATGCGCTCGATGATGACATCGGTCTTGGTGGTGTAGGGGATCTCGTACACCTCGATGATGCGCTCTTCGGGAATCCAGCGCCAGCGGGAGCGGATCTGGAAGCTGCCAAGGCCGGTCTCGATAATCTTTTCCATCTCCTCGCGGCGGTAGATAATTTCACCGCCGGTCGAGAAGTCGGGCATGGGCATGTACTCGAGCAGGTCGCAGTCTGGATCCTTGAGGTAGTGCATCGTAGCGGTGCAGACCTCGTTGAGGTTGAAGCCGCAGATGTCGGACGCCATGGCGACGCCGATGCCCTTGTTGGCCGAGACGAGGATATTGGGGAACGTGGTGGGCAGCAGGCGCGGCTCCTTCATGGCGCCGTCGTAGCTGTCGACGAAGTCGACCGGGTCCTTGTCGATGTCCTTGAAGATCTCGGCGCTGATGGGGGAGAGCTTGGCCTCGGTATAACGCGAGGCGGCGTAGCTCAGATCGCCCGAATAATACTTGCCAAAGTTGCCCTTCGACTCAACGAACGGCGCGAGCAACGCCTCGTTGCCGGTTGCCAGACGCACCATCGTCTCGTAGATCGCGGCATCGCCGTGCGGGTTGAGCTTCATGGTCTGGCCCACGATGTTGGCGCTCTTCTGGCGCTCGCCCTTGAGCAGACCCATCTTGTACATGGTGTAGAGCAGCTTGCGGTGCGACGGCTTAAAGCCGTCAATTTCGGGGAACGCGCGCGAGACGTTGACGCTCATGGCGTAGGGCATGTAGTTGACCTCGAGCGTCTGCGTGATCGGCTGGTCGGTGACCTCGGAGTGCAGGCCGATGACGTTCTCGGCGTTGACCTGCTTTTTCTTTGGCTGGTTCTTCGTCTTCTTCTTTGCCACGATTTCCTCTTGAACTTCTTGTGAGCTGTCGTTATCGATTTGCTGCTATTGCAGGTCCAGCTGGTCCAGGTATTCCTTGCCGTGCTCGGAGATATGGCGCTTGCGGCCTGCCTCGTCGTTGCCCAGCAACAGGTTGAACATAGTTTCCATCCTGGTGACGTCCTCGGGCTCCACCTTGATCAGACGACGCGTCTCGGGGTTCATGGTGGTGAGCCACATCATGTCCGGGTCGTTCTCACCAAGACCCTTGGAGCGGTTGATGGAGCACTTCTGGTCGCCGATCTCCTTGAGAATGCCGTTCTTTTCGAGCTCGGTGTAGGCAAAGTAGGTCTTTTCTTTGCAGTTGATCTCGTAGAGCGGCGACTCGGCGATATACACGTAGCCCTCGTCGATAAGTGTGGGCACCAGGCGGTAGAGCATGGTGAGCACGAGCGTGCGGATGTGATAACCGTCGACGTCGGCGTCCGTACAGATGATGACCTTGTTCCAGTTGAGGTTGTCCAGGTCGAAGGCGCCAAGGTTCTTGATGCGTTTGTCCTTGATCTCCACACCGCAGCCCAGCACGCGCATGAGGTCCATGATGATGTCGGACTTAAAGATGCGCGGGTAGTCCTCCTTCAGGCAGTTGAGGATCTTGCCGCGGACGGGCATAACACCCTGGAATTCGGCATCGCGCGACGTGCGAATGGCGCCTGCTGCCGAGTCACCCTCTACGATGTAGATCTCGCGGCGGCTCTTGTCCTTGGAGCGGCAATCGATGAACTTCTGCACGCGGTTGGCCATGTCGGTCTTCTGCTGCAGGTTGGTCTTGATGCTCTGGCGCGTCTTCTCGGCGTTCTCGCGCGAGCGCTTGTTGATGAGCACCTGCTCCATGATCTTGTTGGCGGCATCTTTGTTCTCGATCAAGTAGGTCGAGAGGCGCTCCTTAAAGAATGCCGTCATGGCCTGCTGGATAAAGCGGTTGTTGATGGCCTTCTTGGTCTGGTTTTCGTAGGACGTCTGGGTGGAGAAGCAGTTGGTCACCAGCACCAGGCAGTCCTGGACGTCTTGCCACTTAATGCCGCTCTCGTTTTTGTTGTACTTGCCCTGTTGCTTAATGTAGGCATCGATGGCGCTGGTCAGAGCGCTGCGGGCGGCTTTCTCGGGCGAGCCGCCGTTCTCGAGCCACGATGAGTTGTGATAGTACTCCTGCATCATGAAGGTGCGCGAGAAGCACATGCACGCGGTGATCTTTACGTTGTAGTCGGGCAGGTCCTCACGGTCGCGACCGCGACGGTCGGCCTCGATAAAGAAGGGCTCGGTGAGGTAGTCGGTACCGACCTTCTCGAGAACATAGTCCTCGATGCCCTTGGGATAGCAAAAATCCTCTTCGGAAAACTCGCCATCGTCGCCCTCGATACGCAGGCGGAAGGTCACGTTGGCGTTGACCACGGCCTGGCGGCGCATGGTCTCGCGATACCAATCGTGGGGGATGCTGATGGAGGTAAAGACCTCAAGATCGGGACGCCACTTGATGGTGGTACCGGTACGGTCCTCGTCGCTGGGCTCAATCTCGAGCGCCTTCTTTTTGGCTCCGACGACCTTGCCCTTCTTAAAGTGCAGGGAGTACTTGTTACCATCGCGCCAAACCGTGACGTCCATGTACTCGGAGGCGTACTGGGTCGCGCACGAGCCCAAGCCATTGGTACCGAGCGAGAAGTCGTAGTCGCCGCCCTGGTTATTGTTGTATTTGCCGCCGGCGTAGAGCTCGCAAAAGACGAGCTCCCAGTTAAAGCGCTTCTCGGAAGGGTTCCAGTCGAGCGGGCAGCCACGGCCGTTGTCCTCTACCTGGATAGAGCCATCGCGAAAGGCGGTAAGGGTGATGAGCTTGCCGTAGCCCTGGCGCGCCTCGTCAACGGCGTTGGACAGGATCTCGAAGGCGGCATGCGCGCAGCCGTCGAGCCCGTCCGAGCCAAAGATAACGGCAGGGCGCAGGCGTACGCGTTCCTCGTCCTTGAGCTGGCGGATACTGTCGTTACCATAGTTTGCGGTGTTTTTTGCCATACTCGCTCTCTCGGTGCTCCTTTGCTGCGTTTAAGTCATATAGATAGTCAAGGTAGCATAGCCCAGCCCACAGACGATTCCAACCAACACGAAATCCATCGAACAATCGTTCGGATTAACAGGGATAGTGTTTAGTGGTAGCGCTGCATTGTTAAACAAATTTGGATACAGATGAATTTTATTTAATAGGGACCTAGTTTTACTAAACAAAATCGAACGATGCTGATCGCACGAGCGGGCACATCGATTGACTATCAATCACGTTTACTCGGAGAAAACCGAGTCGGTTTTGTCCGAGTAAGTTTGAAGACGGCCGAATGCGTCCTGCTGCGTTTGCGGTTGGATGCGTTTATCAAAAACGTGCCATGCGGATTGTTGGCGAAAAGACGCCGTGCCAAGCTCGAGGCAGAACTCGACTCCTCTGACGATATCTAATGCGTAATGGGCTGGCTCTGGGTATCCAGAACCAGCCCATTTTGATGTTCGATGAGCCGAGTTGGCGTCTCTCACAAAGGTAACTAGGAGCTAGCGAGGCCTATCCGAATTGCCCTCATTGGCGGTATCTTTTTCGGGCGCCGTGCGGCGGGCGCTGTAGGCGATAAGGCCGGCGCCTGCCGCGGCGAGTGCTGCAGCGGCTGCCGTAAGGGGAGCGTTGACATCGCCCGTGCCCGCAAGCGCGCCCGCTTTTCCGGAGCGCTTGTTATTGCCGTGGTCCTTGCCACTGCCGGAGCTGCTTCCGCCCGCGCCGCCGCCCTCGTCAGTACCGCCGCCACTCGAGCCACCATCGCCGTCTGCTGCCATCGGGGCGTCGTGAAGTCCTGTCGTATCCGCGCTGTCGCATACGCCGACCTGAACTTCTGAGCGTTCGCATGCCGCGTCGGGCACATGAAGCTCGTGCAGTACGGCACCCAGCGCCGAGTTTGCGCCTGGTCGAATTTCCTCGAGCGTTACGGGATCGAGCGCCACCAGATTACGCGCCTTCGCATACAGCGTTACGCGTTTGCCCACTTCGTCGCTCCAGCTCTCGGGGATGGCGAAGCTCATGCGAAACTGTGCCGTGCAACCCGGTGCCAGCACGGCGTTGCCGTTGTCGGCTACCAGCGGGTGCGTTGCAAAACGTGCGCCCAGCGTCTCGAGCGCGTACTTCACGTGTGCCATGTCGTTGGCCGGAGCATCTTCGGAAAGCTCTGGATCAAAGATCGATGCCGTGCGTGCGTTCGCTCCGAATCCGATGGATGCGCTGGAGAACGGCTGGCTGGAGCCCTCTCGGTATAGATCGATTGTGCCGGCGGTGAGCAGCGTGTTGCCGTCGTTTCGCACCGTGACCATGAAGGATTCGCCTGCTGCTCCAGGCACCACCGCGCCCGAGGTAGCGACTGCGCCCGTCGGAGTGGCACACGCCACCAAGGGTACTTCGATGCCGTGCAGCTCTGCCTCGCTCTGCTCGGCACTCACAATGTGCGTGGCGAGTGCGGAGAGCATGCCTCCCGACGTCAAAAACGTCGTTATCTGATCGACGGGATGGTCCAGCTCGCACATCACGAACGGCTCCGTGAACAGATCGCCTGCCAAGGTGCTGGCGAAGATGCGGAAGTGCTTGCCCATCACTGCTACCGGGTTGCCTTCTTCGTCGTAGGTTTGTCCCACCTTGCCATCGGTGTTCTCTACATAGAGCACGCACCTGCCGTTGTTGCTTACGCTAAACGATGCCGGGCCACAGCCTGCGGCACCCACAGGCTGCGTTGCAAATGCCGATGCGTCTCGCGTCCAAGTGATATGCTGCAGTTGTTCGTTGACGGTTGCCAAAAAGCCCGAATGTTGTGGCCACGGCACCGCACGGGGTACCGTGGCGTCTGGTGGCATAACGCCCCAGCCTGCAATGGACTGGCCGATCACGGCGTACGATGCGCAGCCGCAACCGTCTGCAGTCTCGTACGCAACGGGCACCACCATTTTGCCGTTGATATTCTCGGGCTCGCCCAGCTCGATACTCGACGGTGCTTGTGGAAAGCGGAGAACTTGGCGGAACGTCAGGCTGTCGCCCGAAACGTCCGACCACAGGGTAAAGCACTCCAGCGCAACCTCAGCCTCGCTGCCGAGCGCCTTTTCTGCGGTGCTTCCACGGCGGTGGAGATAGGCACCCGACAGGCGTCCGTCGACCAGCGTCTTGCCCACCGTGATGCGCGGGCACTGCAGGCAATGGTAACCGTCCTCCTGCAGGCGCCCGCGCGAGATGCTGCGCCACGACGTGTGCGATATCACGCGAACTTCGCTATTACTTATGCGCAGGCGCACAACGGACAGTATGCCGGATGTGCTCGCCGTATCGAAAAGGGTGTTGTCGCCGTCGGGGCGCTCGCCCGAGACCAGCAGCACGTAGGCGTCCTGGTTTCCTCTTCCGTCCGTATATTCCACCACGTCGAAGTCGTAATCGTATATGCCGTCGCGCTCCACGTCGCCCTCGCCAAACCCAAGGGGAAAGTCCACGGGCGTGGGAGCGGACCACGTGCCGTTTGCCTTTGTGTGTACCACCAGGCGCGAGCGGCCATTGTCGCCGTAGCGCACCGAGGCGATACGGAACAGGCATTCTACGTCGGCAATCATTGCCAGCTTCATGTGGGCTTCGCTGAGCACGCCAGCAAACAGCACGTTGTCGCTCGAGGGTTTGATGCCGCCACGCTCGTCCTCCGACACGCCGGCAGAATTGGCGTTCGAGTCAGCAACGGCGTTCGTTGCCTGACCGATGTAGGTGTACTCATACATCGGCGCGGCGTTTTCGTCGTTTTCCATCAGTGCATGGACGAAGTGCTCGATCTGTCCCGTGTCGTCGCTTTCTACATCCGCCTCGAGCTCAATGCACGTGACCGCTTGATCCCAATCGCGCACGACAGGCGCGACGTTTACGGCAGTGGCCTTAACCTCGGCGCGTGCGAGCAGCTCGGCGTTGGTGACGATGGTGGCCGATGCGATAAATTGCGGCACGCCGCCCGCCTCAATGTTGCCGGCCGAGCCGAAGCGGGCATTCAGCGTATAAGGCGTATCTCCACCCAATGCGAGCTCAGAGCGCTGGAGCACATACTGGCTGCCATTGTTCACCGACATATTCCACGAATCGAGGAGTGTGGGCCACGACCCCGACCAAGCCTTGGTGGTCCACTTGAACATTACGAACTGGAGTATCACATCGACATCGACGTCTGCACCTACGCGCAGTCGCGGAAGCTGGTGTCCACCTGCCTTCTCGTACCCAATGAACAGCGTGAGGGATGCGGCGCCGCGCACGGCAGACGAAGCGACGCCTGCAACGCCGGCGCCAAAGGTGACGGCAAGCCCGATCTGGATGGTGAACGAGCCCGACGTGTTTGAATAGTCGAGCGAAATGTTTTTAAAAAACGCCGCGCCGCTGCCGTGCGTGTGGGCACCCACGGCGAGCGCCAGCTTCGCCAGCACCCAGGGGTTGACGTTTAGGAAAAACGGCACCGGTCCTAGGGTAAACTGCTCGGTCCAATTGAGGTCGGTTCTTACCTGGAAGAGGGCCTTAATATTGCCGTATGCGGGGTCGTTGTTGTTACCCCAGGTTTTGCCCACCCAATCGTAGGCGAGCGAGCCGTACAGCTGTGTGGCGATATCCATCGTGAACAGCGGCGTGCAATGGTGACGAAGGAGCTTGGTGTTTCTTGGATCGGTGCCCGAACCGGCACTCATACTCTTGTACTGATTCCACTTCCCCTCCATCTCGTCGAGGTAGCGGTTTGTCTGCTTGGCGCCCGACTCGCGCGGCGATTTCTTCCAGTATTCCGGATCAGGGTTGCCCGAATCGTTCATATAGCTGGCTGGTTTGTATCCTCCGCCAAACAGCACGTATCCAGCAAACGAGAAATCGAAGAGGATCGGAAATGTGGGCATCCAGCACGTGAACTTATTGCCGCCGATGCCGGGAAACGCCGCGGGGAAATCAAACGGAGTGATCTCTTGGTCCATGGTGGTGGGGACGATAGTGGTCGATCCGGATTCCGCCTTTGCCGCCGGCGCGGTAGCAACGGTCATGGGGGAGGAGAGCGTGTAGGTTTTGCCCTGGTAGTCGAGGACAAAGCGCAGCTTGCATCCTTCTTCCAGAAGGCTCGACGCTGCATCGAGGAACTTGTCTTCGAGCGTGAACGTCGCCAGATTATCCGCGCCCGATGCGCTAGCCTTGACTTGGCCAATCTGCGTGACGGTTTCGGATGAGCTGCCCGCAGCGGGCATCACTTTATTGATATGCAACGTTGCCTGCCCGCCCTGTGGCAGATGGGCCTGCACGGTAAAAGCGTGCGTGTCGGGCTGATCGTTTGCTGCTTCGTCCGCTGGCATTGCCATAAACGTGGCGTCGGCGTACTGGATGTCCCATTCGTCGAATGTGAGCTGGCGAAAGTACGGCTCGCCATCGGAGAGCGGACGTGTGGGTGCGGTAATGGCGGTGCCGCCCTGGATACGCGCAAGGGGAATCTCGACATCACGGTAGCCCACCATGCTAATGGAGATGCCGCCGTTAAAGTCGTACGCGTCGAGAAGCGTCGCCTCGTCCACGTAGCCTTCCGAAAGCGGAGCGACCTCAAAGATGGCCGTGCCCTCGTCGTCGGTCGTGGCGGTGAGCTGCTTGCCCGCGGCATAACGCGACGCGAGCGTGACCTGGGCACCCATGATGGGCGTATTCTTGTTGGCAACGTCGACCACGACCACACCAAACATGGTGCGCGAGAGAACGAGCACCCTGAAGGGGTCTTTTTCGTCGGCATAGGCTTCGGTGGGCGCGAACGGCAATATGAAGGCGTTTGCGCTTCCCGGCACGCGCGGCAACATAATGCTCGCCAGCGAGGACGCTCCGGCAACAAGTAGCGAACGGCGATCAAGCATTTTGGGCTCCCATCCCGCAAATATCGGAGGAAATAATCCAATTTTGCGAGAAGGTGCCCCGTGGCGGTAGTGCCGTTCGAAGGCCAAAATGTCCAATTTGAGCGCGCGAAAGCGCCAGGCCCTCGGAACGCGTTCGATGCGCTTGGCAGCCCGGTCGCTAACGCAACATATGCGCGACCAGCTCGGCGCGAGTTCCGATACCAAGCTTGGCATACACTCCTGATAGGCGGTTTTTGACGGTGCCCGGCGATACTCCCATATGGCGTGCGATTTCGGCGTTGGTCCACCCGCGACAGGCGAGCATGGCCATGGTGAATTCCGTGGTCGTTAGATCGTCGGCCACGTCCTCGCCCGAATCGGGGTTGTGGATGCGCCGCCAGCCGTAGCTGAATCGATACGTAATCTCGATGATGCGTGCGAAGTCGTCAGGGTATTGCGTTTTTAGGCATGCCTCGATAAGCCCCTGTAAAAGGCCGTGATGCTCGCCAATGAGCTCAATAAGGCCGTCGGGACGCGCAATGTTCCAAGCAACTCCGAAGTGCGTTTTTGCGGCGTCGATGTCCTTGAGACTCATGCATGCCATAGAAGCTGCCAAGTGCAGGAACAGCTCCGAGATGGGATAACTTCCCTGTTTCATGATCAGGGCGTTTTCCGCCATACCCAGACTGCGGCCATATTCGCCGCGCAGATACAAGGCGTGTGCCATCACGTAGCTGGCGAACAGGCGCAGGCCTTCGGGCAGATGCGCCGCAAGTGGATAAAACTCTTCGGCGGAATGCGGGGAAGGCAAGTGCAGCAGGACGCTCGCGGCCGAGGCGAACAGGATATGCGTGGCGTGGACGGCGGGCGATTCCTCGTCAGTTGGCGCATCGAGGATGCCCGCAAGGCAACGGCGGGCATCGGCGATACGGTTGAGTGACAGACTGGCGTATCCGCAGATAAGGCATGCGGAATAGCGCAGTGCGGGGTCGGTGGCGTCAAGATAGGGGCGCGCCGTCTTGGCAGCGAGGGCGGCCTGTCCGCGAAAGTACAGCGCTTCTGCCGTGGCGATGGTGCGTGAATCGGGGTCGGAAATGCCTGCAACCGCAGCGTCAATCTGCCCCGGCACAAAGGCGGTGCACATCAACGGCATGGGAACGCATGGGTAGCCATCGCAGTCCATCTTCCATCTCCCAACAGCTGGCAACACTAGCAGCAATTGTACTCTTGTTGCTCGGGACTGGAATTTGTGGGTATCGCCTACGATTATGCCGAACGTATAAAGGAAGACTAGCGGCTCTCTTGAACCCGAGGTCGAAGGGGGTGTTGTACAAGGCATATGGGGCCGAGTGGAAGTGGATCAAAAGAGCGTTACTTGACGTTTCGTGCATAATGCCAACCGCCCCGCGACATCACGTTCGCAGCGCGCAGGGGCCGGAGAATCTTCGCTATGAGAGTTGACGTCTAATACCTTGCATCGTATAGTTTGTATAGCATAGTATATGACGAGAGGAGGTGTGCGGATGGAGGCACAGATGAAGCGCGGCTTCCTGGAGGCCTGCGTGCTCGCGGCCGTCTCCGGCGAGGAGTCCTACGGCTACCAGATCGTGAAGGACGTACCGGCGAGCATGGGGCTCACGGAGTCGACGCTCTACCCGCTACTCAAGCGCCTAGAGAAGGCCGGGTGCATCACGGCGCGCTCCGCCGAGCACAACGGGCGGCTGCGCCGGTACTACCGCATCACGGACGACGGGCGAGCGCGCATCGAGGAGTTCCTGGCCGAGTGGCCGTCCGTACGGGAAATTTACGCATACGTTGAGGGGGCGCACCATGACGCGCGATGAGTTTCTGGGCCGGTTGGGCGAGCTGCTCGCCTGCCTGCCGGCCGAGCAGGTGGAGGAGACCAAGGCGTTCTATGCGGAGGCCATCGCCGACCGCATGGAGGACGGTATGAGC
>CABSZR010000018.1 GCA_902482185.1 uncultured Collinsella sp.
GAGCGCGTGCTCGTCGCTTCCCCCAAGGTTGCTACCTACGATCTGCAGCCCGAGATGAGCGCTCCCGAGGTTACCGAGAAGCTCGTCGCCGCCATCAACGAGGATCGCGCTGATTTCTACATCGTGAACTTCGCGAACTGCGACATGGTTGGTCACACCGGTGTCTTCGACGCCGCCGTTAAGGCCGTCGAGGCTGTTGACGATGCCCTGTCCAAGGTTGTCCCGGCGATTCTCGCCAAGGGCGGCTTTGCGCTGATTACCGCCGACCACGGCAACGCCGATCACATGTTTGACGTTGCTTCCGACGGTTCCAAGCATCCGTTTACGGCTCACACCACCAACCGCGTGCCGTTCATCATCGTTGATGAGAAGGCCAAGCTCACCGGTATCGAGGACGGCCGTCTTTCCGATATCGCTCCGACCATGCTCACCATGGCTGGTATTGAGCCTTCCGCCGAGATGACGGGCCGCGTGCTCGCCACCGAGGCCTAATAGAAAACAAATACCGTTTTCTAGTAAGGGGGTTGTCCACAACCGGACAACCCCCCTTTTGGTATTTCTGCCATTTCCACCCCGTCCTTGAGTGGCAGGTAGGGGAGAGCGGGGGATTGTGGTACAGTACTAGAGTTTGAACTGTTCTATTAAGGAGCTTATCTATGGGTCCGTTCCAGATTCTTCTGTTTGTCGTTTGGGCTGTCTCTGCCGTGGCGCTGACGATTCTCGTCCTGATGCATTCCGGTAAGGGCACCGGCGTTTCGGATATGATCGCTAGCTCGCTGTATAACTCCAGCTCTGCCACGGGCGTCATGGAGCAGAACCTCGACCGCCTGACCGTCATCATGGCTGTCGTGTTTGCCGTGTGCGTCGTGCTGTGCATGTTCTTCTTCCCGCAGGGCATCGTGGGCTACTAATCACGAGCCGCATAAATACTTGAAAAGGGTCCCGCAAGTGCGGGACCCTTTTTGTTTACATATTTGTAACAGAGTCAAAATATCCTCATATACTTCGCCCAACTAAAGAAAATCTCGACCGTTAACCGGAATTAGCCCCAAATCGTGCATAAAATGCGCTACTGTATTGCAATACGTTGGTCCGCTTTGTATAACCAGCCAAAACGGCGGACCGCGTTTGAATGGTTCGATTGGGCTGTCTTGACGTTGCCCGACCGAACTTACTTTGTCCTATCTCATAAGGAGGATGGCATGGCTGATTCTATGTTCCACCAGCCCGTTATGGGTCGTCGCGCCTTTGTTGGCGGCACCCTCGCTGCGAGCTCCATGGCTTTTCTTGCCGCATGCGGCAAGAAGGGCGGCGACGCTTCCGGTTCTGAGTCCGGTTCGACGCTGAACTTCTACATCAACAACCCGGTCTGCATCGACCCCTACAATGTCCAGGAGGACCAGGGCACTCAGGTCGAGTACCAGCTCTTTGACGCTCTGACCTCTTATGACGCCGAGAAGGGCGAGATCGTTCCGCTGGCTTGCGAGTCCTTTGAGGCCAACGACGACGCCACCGAGTTCACCTTCAAGATCAAGAAGGCCAAGTTCCACAACGGTGACGACGTTACCTCCAAGTCCTTCAAGCTCGGTTGGGAGCGTCTGGTCAACACCAAGTCGGCCATCGCTACCGAGTACGGCCCTTCCGAGGTCTCCTATCACCTTTCCATGGTCGAGGGCTATGACGATCTGCTTGCCGGTAACGCTACTGAACTCAGCGGTGTTACCTGCCCCGACGATGAGACCCTCGTCGTCAAGCTGTCTTCCGCTTACGCCGACTTCCCCTTCGTCGCCTCTCACCCGGCTCTGGCCCCGGTTCCCGAGTGCGCCGAGTCCGATGTCAAGAGCTTCTATCTTGCACCGGTCGGTAACGGCCCGTTCATGATGGACGGCAAGTGGGAGGATGGTCAGGAGATCAACCTCAAGAAGTTCGACGATTACTATGGCGACAAGGCCAAGATCGATGGCATCCACTTCCAGGTCATCAAGGACATGGAGACCGCTTACAAGGAGTTCCAGGCCGGTAACCTCGATGTCTGCGACGTTCCCGTCGCTCAGATCGATGCCGCCAAGAAGGATCGCGGCGTGTCCAAGGACGGCTACACCATGGGTGACGGCGAGCGCATGCTGCTCGGCTCCGAGCCTTCCACCTACTACCTGACCTGCAACAACACGGCCGAGCCGTTCAACAACGCCGACCTGCGCAGGGGTATCTCCCTGGCCATCAACCGTGAGGCCATCTGCAAGACCATCTTCAAGGGTACCCGTACCCCCGCCGACGGCATTGTTCCTCCGGGCATCGATGGCTACAAGGAGGGCGCATGGGAGTTCTGCGCCTACGACGTCGACAAGGCTAACGAGTACCTCGACAAGGTTGCTCCCGCTGGCGCTAACGGCGATCGTGGCATTAACGTGATCCTTTCCTACAACCAGGATGGTGGCCACAAGGAGATCATGGAGTCCATCATCGGCGACCTCGCCAAGGTTGGCGTTACCGCTGTCTCCGATACCCCTGAGTGGTCTGCCTTGCTCGAGCAGTACCAGAACTTTAACTATCAGTTCGGTCGTCTGGGTTGGATTGCCGACTACCCGATTATGGACAACTTCCTGTATCCGCTGTTCCACTCCGACTCCCTCGGTGGCGACAACCGCTCCGGTTACAACAACCCCGAGTTCGACGCCAAGGTCAACGAGGCTCGCACCACGGTTGACGACGAAGAGCGCGTTGCTAAGATGCAGGAGGCCGACGCTATGGTCGCTGCCGACTGCCCGGTCATCCCGGTGATGTTCTACACGCACACCATCGTCGGCTCCGATCGCATCAAGCACCTCTATGTCGATCCGCAGAAGCACGCCGAGCTGGGTACCGCTGAGCTCGCCTAAGAGTTTGCAGCTTCCGTGAGGGTCAAGTATTTACGTAGACCTCATGGGAAACATACAGTTCTCCCTAACCTGGGGTAAACTGGCTGATGGTAATTTTGGGATGCCGGTCTGGCGATCGGCATCCCATTTAGGTTAATCCCTAGATAGGGGAGTGGTATGGGTAAGTACATCGTTAAACGTGTGCTTCAGTTCATCCCGGTATTTTTGGGCGTTACGCTGATTCTGTTCGCCCTTCAGAATATCGTGCCGGGAGATCCGATCAAGCTGATCGGTGGAGACAAGGCTCTGTCCCCCGAGGTGGAGCTTCAGCTTCGCGTCCGCTATCACCTGGTCCAGTCGGACGAGGACGGCAACGCGATCCTTGACGAGAACGGCGACCCCGTTCAAACGTCGCTCGTGGACCGTTACTTGTATTACATGAACGGCCTGCTTCATGGCGATCTGGGCAATTCGTATCAGCGCAAGCTGCCGGTTACGGAAATCTTTGCCCAGAAGTATCCGTATACGGTCAAACTTGCCGCGTGCGCCATCGTGCTCGAGGCAATCATGGGTATCGGTGCGGGTATCATTTCGGCGGTAAAGCGTTATTCCTTCTGGGATATTTTGGTAACGCTCACCACGTCGATTCTCGTTGCCGTCCCGGCTTTCTGGCTCGGTATGTTGCTGCAGCTGTTCTTTGGCGTCATTCTCAAGGACGCCACGGGCGGTGCATTCTCCATGCCGATCTCGGGTGCCGGCGGTTCCAGCTCTCAGTATCAGGATTGGATGCACTATGTGCTTCCGACCATTACGCTGGCTTCGGTTTCGACCGCTTATGCCGCCCGCATTATGCGCTCGCAGCTGCTTGACGTCATGAACCAGGATTACATCCGTACGGCAAAGGCCAAGGGTCTCTCCAATCGCGCGATCATCGTCAAGCATGCGCTTAAGAATGCACTCATCCCCGTCGTTACCTATATTGGTGTCGACTTTGGTGGCATGCTTTCGGGCGCCATCCTGACCGAGACGGTCTTTAACTGGCCCGGTATCGGCTATGAGGTCTATCGCGCCATTAGCATGCGTGACTGGCCCATCGTTATGGGCGGCGTTACGCTCATCGTCGTCGTCGTCATGGTGATCAACCTGCTCGTCGACATTAGCTATGCATTCCTCGACCCGCGCATCCGCCTTGGCGGTCCGTCGGATAAGGCCTAAGGGAGGTACGTCTCATGCAGGAAACTGATTCTCAGTCTCAGGAGCAGGCTACCGCCACGAAGGCCGCATCTGCTCCCGCCAAGTCCCGCACGCTGTGGGGCGACGCTTTTAAGCGTCTTCGCAAGAACAAGCTCGCCGTTATCGGTGTCTGCTGGATCATCATCGTCGTTTTGGTTGCCCTGACCGCAGATCTGTGGGCTAAGCCCTGGCTCGGTTCGCCGACGGCTTCCGACTCGACCACCATGGCCGAGACGTCGCTGTTGGCTCCGTGTGCAGAGCACCCGTTTGGCACCGACGCCCTTGGTCGCGACATTCTCGTCCGCGTTATCTACGGTGCACGCGTTTCGCTGTCCGTCGGCATTATGGCCACCGCGATCTCCACGGTGATCGGTCTGGTCATGGGTGCTCTGGCCGGTTTCTACGGCGGCATTTGGGATACGATCATCATGCGCTGTGCGGACATCTTCCTGGCGTTCCCGTACGTGCTGTTCGTTGTCGCCATGATCGCCGTTATCGGCCGTGGTCTTCAGAACGTCTTTATCGCCATCGGTATTCTCGGCTGGCCTTCGATTGCGCGCGTCTTCCGCTCTGCAATCTTGACGGTCAAAGAAAACGACTATGTTGACGCTGCGCGCGCGATGGGTGCATCTGATGCTCGTATCGTAGTGCGTCACATCTTCCCGAACTCCGTCGCCTCCATCGTGGTCTACGCGACCATGAACATTGGTGGCGCCATCCTGACCGAGTCCGCTCTGTCCTTCCTCGGCATGGGCGTTATTCCGCCTACGCCTTCGTGGGGCTCCATGATTCAGGACGGTCAGCAGTATCTTCTGACTGCTCCCTGGATGATGATCATGCCCGGTCTGGCAATTCTCTCGACGGTGCTCGCCTTCACCCTGCTGGGTGACGGTCTGCGCGACGCCCTCGACGTCAAGATGAAGGACGCATAAGGATGAAGAAGAACAAGAACTATGTGGACCTGAAGGACCAGCCGGTTCCCGAGGGCCAGCATCTGCTCGAGGTCGATGACCTAAAGATGTATTTCCACACCGAGGATGGCGTCGTTCGCGCTGTCGACGGTGTCTCCTACACGCTCGATCGCGGCGAGACCCTCGGTGTCGTCGGCGAGTCCGGCTCCGGTAAGTCCGTGACCGCCATGACCATCATGGGCCTTATCTCGATGCCTCCGGGAAAGATTGAGGGCGGCGACGTTCGCTATCGCGGTCGTTCTATCCTCGAGATGACCGAGGAAGAGATGCAGCACATTCGTGGTAACGATATCGCGATGATCTTCCAGGATCCTATGACCTCCTTGAACCCGGTCTATAAGATCGGCAAGCAGGTAGGCGAGGGTCTTCGTCTGCACCGTGGCTACTCCAAGCAGGAGGCGCTCAAGCGCGCCACCGAGCTTTTGGACCTCGTGGGTATCCCCGAGCCCGAGAAGCGCGTCAATGAGTATCCGCACCAGTTCTCTGGCGGTATGCGTCAGCGCGTCATGATCGCTATGGCTCTTGCCTGCGACCCCGATATTCTGATTGCCGACGAGCCCACGACTGCCTTGGACGTTACCATTCAGGCTCAGATTATTGAGCTTATGCAGGAAATGCAGGAGAAGAACGGCAACGCCATCATCATGATCACCCATGACCTGGGTGTCGTCGCTGATATGGCCGACAAGATCATGGTTATGTATGCTGGCCGTCCCGTCGAGTTCGGTACTGCTGAGGAAATTTTCTACGAGAGCCGTCACCCCTATACCTGGGGCCTTATCCGCTCCATCCCGGAGCAGGCCATCGATGAGAAGAAGCCGCTTACGCCGATTCACGGCAACCCGCCTTCGCTCATGAACCTGCCTGAGGGCTGCGTCTTCTCTCCTCGCTGCCCCTATGCGACGGACAAGTGCCGCAAGCAGCGCCCCGAGCGCGTTGTCACCGAGTCTGGTCATTACTCTGCATGCCACTACTCCGGTGACCCCGAGTTCCTCAAGAAAGCCCCTGAGACGTCCCGTACGCGCAAGGATTCCAAGAAGGGAGGCGAGGCGTAATGGCAGATACCAACGAGCGCACTCCGCTGCTGAAGGTCGAGCACCTCTCTAAGGAGTTTCCCGCTGAGTCCGGCATGTTCGCCAAGCGCTTCTCCAAGCGTGTCGTCTCTGCTGTGAATGACATTTCGTTCGAGATTTATCCGGGCGAGACCTTTGGCCTGGTCGGCGAGTCTGGTTGCGGTAAGTCCACCACGGGCCGTACCATCATGCGCCTCACCAAGCCGACGGCCGGCAAAGTGTTCTTCCAGGGCAAAGACGTTGCCGAGATGAGCAAGCACGAGATCAAGGACATGCGTCGCGAGATGCAGTTCATCTTCCAGGACCCCTATGCTTCGCTCAACCCTCGTATGACCATCGGTGAGATCGTCTCCGAGCCCATGACCATTCATGGCGTGGGCACCAAGGAGGAGCGCATTGAGCGCGTCCGCGAGCTTCTCGACGTTGTCGGACTGAACCCCGAGCACATCAACCGCTATCCTCATGAGTTCTCCGGCGGTCAGCGTCAGCGTGTCGGTATTGCCCGCGCTTTTGCGCTGAAGCCCAAGCTGATTATCTGCGACGAGCCAGTTTCTGCTCTGGATGTGTCCATTCAGGCCCAGGTTCTGAACCTGCTCAAGGAACTGCAGGACAAGTTCGGTACCGCGTATCTGTTTATCGCTCACGACCTGTCCGTCGTGCAGCACATTTCCGATCGCGTTGCCGTTATGTATCTGGGTAAGATGGTCGAGGTTTCGGACTGGAAGACGCTCTACAGCGAGCCTCACCATCCGTACACGCAGTCGCTGCTGTCTGCCGTGCCGGTTCCCGATCCTGATATCCAGAAGACCCGCAAGCGCATCATCCTCGCTGGCGATCCGCCGTCGCCGCTGGATCCGCCGACCGGTTGCCGTTTCCACACGCGCTGCCCGATCGCTCAGGGTATCTGCTCTGAGAAGCTTCCCGAGTTTAAGGAAGTCGCACCGGGCCACTGCTGCGCCTGCCACTTCGCGGAGCCGTTCCCGATCAAGGAATCGCACATCGACCTGTAGTCGGTTGTTCTCGTCCGGGCCCGCGCTGGACTTAGTTTTCAGAACGTCCTCGACCATGGAAACCCCCTTATCCTGCTCCTTCGGAGCTGCGGATAAGGGGGTTTCCTGGTCTGCGGAATGTTCTGAAAACTAAGTCCAGCACGGGCCCTGCGGCAACGCGGCAGGGAGGGGTGCGATTCCTTGATCGCTCACTTAATCTAATAGGAAAGTTAGTGAGGCCGGAGCTTTAGCTCCGGCCTCTTTATATAAGGGCTCGGCAAAGCCGAGCCACCAAATTTGCATCAGCCCCCAGAACATGTTTGAGAACTGTGCCTGAAGTATGTATTTGCAGGCCCCGAATCGGTGTTGCCTCCCGGCGCATTCCGCAGGGGGAGCGATATTTTGCAGCACGAAGTGCGTAGCAAAATATCGCTCATGCCCGAGGACGCGCCGGGAGGCAACACCGATTCGGGGCCGAACATATAGATCTACCAGCGCATTTACAAATTCGTAAACTTTTTTGAAAAAAGTGCTTGCACAGTTCTCGAATCATAGGTTATTATCTTCCTCGTTGAACGCGCGGGTCTAACAAAACGAACTGCGAATCAACAACATAGCATGTCGGAGTGGCGGAATTGGCAGACGCGCTAGCTTGAGGTGCTAGTGACCGCTTTTTGGTCATGCGGGTTCAAGTCCCGCCTCCGACACCATCGCATTTGAGAAGCCTCTTCGGAGGCTTTTTTGTTACCGATAGACGGTGGGGTCCACGATGGAAACGCTTGAACGCAACGAGTGGGCAGACGTTGCCCAACTGGTCGAGATCACGAGCGATGCTGTCATCATCTGCGAGCTCGACGGAACCATTCTGCATGTGAATAATCGCTTACTTGGTTTGATGTGCGAGGAACGCGCCGACGTCATCGGTGGAGATGTTAAAGACGTCCTGTACTCATCCGCTTTTGAACGTGCGACGGAACATCGTCTGCCATTTGAAACTGATGGCTCCGAGAACGAATTGATGCTCAAGCTGAGTGACGGCTCCTTTATCCCCGTCTTGGTTCGTGCGGGCTCCGTAACGCCTCCACGCATCTTTGGGCGCCGCGCACCACGTGTCCTTGTGGCGCTTCACAGTATCGAGGAACAGTATTCTCACGACCGTCAACTCAAGCGTGCGTTATCGGAGCTTAGAGTGGCGAACAAGCGTCTCTCTGGCACGCTCTCGGTCATTATGAGTACCGTGGGCTCCGATGAGCTACCTAGCCTGCTTGATACCGTTTTGAACCAGCTTGTAGGAACGCTCGGTGCTTCGGGTGCCGCTATCTATTTTTCTGAGAGCGGCGGTTTTAAGCTTCGTGGTGTTTCCAAGGAGCTGTACGACAGCTACCTGCCTGAGTTTTTGCCGTATGGCGCTGGCATTCCGACGTATGTTCTTCGTGAGTCGCGTGCCTGTCGCTTGTCGATTCAACAGGACCTTGAGGGCGATAAGGCCGCCTCCGGTATGTTCATGGACTTGGACAATCGTTCTAAGCACCTGTTGCGCGTGCAGGATATGCCTCCGTACCGCAGCGAGATCTGTCTTCCCGTTTTTTACGGTACGCAGATCCTTGGCGTGCTGGAAGTTGGTTGGAAACGCCCCCAGGCACCGCTCGCCTATGACGTTAATGTACTCGAGGTCATTTGCGATTACTTGTCTATCCAACTGGTCGGCATGGCATCGAGTCTTCGCTCTCGTCGCACGGCCGAGCTTGGCCGCTCGCTCAATGTCTTACGTGATGAGTTGTTTACCTTTCTAGACGATTCCGTCGCGGCTACCCAGGCGGTATCGTCCGAGATCTGCAATATGCTCAACTGCCATTTTTGCCCTGTTGAGTATGACGCCAGTCTGGATTCCTACGTCATAGATTTTGAAGGCGGCAGTCGCGTTGCTTTGCCGGACGATCCCGAGAAGCTTTTCTTTTCCACGACGGCGCCAGCGGCACGTCTGGGGGCTGGCCCTGATGGCTTTGAGGCATCTGTTTTGGGGGGTACGAGTGCCGAGGACCTTAAACACGTCCGTATAACTCGCGTTGACGAATCGATTCCTATGGGAGGCTGGCTTAGGGCGCATGGTCTGCCTTGTCAAGGTCTCTACGTCGACTCCGGCATCGAGGCGGGGCACCCGCGCTCTGAGGGCGATGGCAAGCACAGTAACGACGCGATTGTTCCTGCTTCTGTTGCGAAGAGCCCGACGACGCGCGCGCTGCTGCTTCGTGATGGTAGCCAAGAGCCGATTGATGACCTTGAATATGACTACTTGGTGCACTTGGCGCATGACTTTGAACTGATCTACGAAGGCGAATCTCAAAAGCGCGAGGAGCGCCATATCGCTCAGACGCTCCAGATTGGCATGAGAAATTCCCTGGGGGATGTTCCGGGTATCGCAACCGATTCGGTGTACCTGTCGGCCACGAATTCGGCGTTGGTCGGAGGCGATTTCTATACGCTCATTCGTCTTCCCGACGACTGCGCCGTCATGATTCTGGGTGATGTGTCTGGCAAAGGCATTGAGGCCGCATCGATGTCCGCGCTCGTCAAGACGGCCCTGACGGCATATGCCTGGGAGGGCGCTGGACCGGCCCGCATGGCACGCTCCCTTAACAGCATGCTCATGGGCTTTTCGAGGGTCGAGACGTTCGTGACGGCCTTTATCGCCAAGATTGACCTTAAAGCCGGACGCGCAACGTATTGTTCGGCGGGCCATCCTCCGACCATGGTCATCAGGCCAGAGTCGATGCCGCTGGGTGGCGGCGAGGCCCGTGGGGGAGAGGTTGAGCTGCTTGGATGCCAATCGGGCGTAATCGGTGCCTTTGAGAGCATGGTCTACGAGACGGGCGTGTTTACGTTCGCTCCTGGTGACATGCTATTTATGTATACCGATGGAACAATCGAAGCACGTGATCGCTCGGGTGCTTTCTTTGGCGAGCAGCGCCTTCGTGACCTTCTGCTCTCTGTCTCGGGTGAGGGCGTATCGGGCATTTGCGGCAAGGTCTTGGGCGAGCTTGACCGATTTACCGAATCGGCGCTGGACGATGACATTGCATTGGTGTCCCTTGAGTTTTTACGGGGTCGTTCATAGACGACGCTGGGCGGGCTGAATCCGTACGGTTGGGGAAACGAATGCATCGAGTGGGCTTTTTTGGGGAACCATGGTCGTATGAATGAGTGGAATGACATAGCGGTTTTGACGCCACCAGGCGATATCGACATCGCCACGGTGCCTGCGCTGCGTCGGCGGTTGGATGCTTTGATTGGCCGCGGCGTGCGTCGTGTCGTCATCAACTGTCAGGCTGTTAGCTTTATCGATTCTACGGGCTTGGCATTCCTGCTTACGCGCGCTCGTGAGCTTATGAGGCGAGAAGGCCTGCTTTCGCTCGTCAATGCATCAGGTGAAGTTGTTCGCTTTTTGGAGATTGCTCGTCTTGTCGATATCCTTCATGTCGCGGGGCCGGCACGGGAGTCTATTCCCGCCATTCCGGTGGGGGAGCTGCCTCGCTGGAGTAAGAGCGTTGAGGTCCGTCAGGGTATCGAGAATCTTCCATACTACCGACATCGCATCGCCGAACTCCTTGAATCGCTTCCGTTGCGCCGTGACGAGCGCTACGATGTCGCATTGGCGTCGGGGGAGGCGCTGGGTAATGCCTATGACCATGCGGGCGGTATCGGGTGCGTCCTGACGGTTCAGGCCTATGGCGATCGCGTTGTGGTTGAGGTGCTTGATCGAGGTGCCGGCTATTCTATCGATGAAACGAGCGAGCCGGTTGCATCTGAGGAACGCGGCCGTGGTATCAAGCTTATGCGTATGCTCGTCGATAACGTGGAGGTTGCTCGTCGTACGGACGGCGCCGGCACGCGCGTGCAGATGGTGAAGCTGTTTAGCGGAGCGCTGGAATCGTGTGCCTAGCCAATCGCTTTAGCGCGTTTGGCTATTAAGAACATGCGGCAGACAAGTTTTTTGAAAAAAGTACTTGCGTCTTTTGGACAACTCGCGTAAATTAATAACCCGCAAGCGGACATGGCTCAGTTGGTAGAGCACAACCTTGCCAAGGTTGGGGTCGCGGGTTCGAGCCCCGTTGTCCGCTCCAAACGTAACAGCCCGACTACTACGGTAGCCGGGCTTTTTCGTACCCGTCGCCTGGGCTCGAACCCGCGAGGGAGCGATCGTTTTGGGGCGTGGCTGTGGCGTTGTTTGTCGCGAATGTCCGCTTTGGGCGTATCATCGTGGGCATCTCGCATAACCTCGTTGCAAGGGAGATACGCCCCATGGCTACAGAAAAGTCTTCTTCGCGCTCGTGGATGTCCGATGCCGCGATCTATCAGATCTACCCGCGCTCGTTTAAGGATTCGACTGGTTCGGGTCTGGGCGATATCGCGGGCATTACCCAGCAGATGGACTATCTTGAGCGACTGGGTATCGAGGCCATCTGGCTGAGCCCGTTTTACCCTTCGCCTCTTGTCGATGGCGGCTATGATGTGGCGGACTACTGCGATGTCGACCCACGTCTCGGCTCGCTTGACGACTTCGATGACATGATCGCTGCGGCTCACGCGCGCGGCATCAAGGTCATCGTCGACATCGTGCCCAACCATTCATCCAACCAGCACCCCTGGTTCAAAGCCGCTCTTGCCGCCGGCCCCGGATCGCCCGAACGCGCCCGTTATATCTTCCGCGATGGTCGCGGCGAGCATGGCGAGCTGCCTCCCACCAATTGGAATGCCAACTTTGGCGGCCCCGCATGGACGCGTGTTGCGGACGGTCAGTGGTATCTGCACATGTTTACGCCCGAGCAGCCGGACTTTGACTGGTCATGCCCTGAGGTTCACGCGCTCTTTTGCGACGTCCTGGCGTTTTGGAGCGATCGAGGCGTCGATGGCTTTCGCATTGATGTGGCGCAGGGTCTCGCCAAGGATCTCGACCGCGATGACCTCGACCGGTGGCATCTCGCCGAGGGCGATGACATGGTTGACGACGGCACCCATCCGCTGTGGGACCGCAATGAGGTCCACGAGATCTATCGCGAGTGGCGCCGCGTGTTCGACCGCTATAATCCGCCGCGCAGTGCCGTTGCCGAGGCGTGGGTGCTGCCCGAGCGCCAGTATCTCTACGCGCGTCCCAGCGAGCTTGGCCAGACATTCAACTTTGAGTTTGCCAAGGCCACTTGGACCTATGATGACATGCACACTGCAATCGAGAAGGGCTTGAAGGCAGCCGTCGAATCCGATTCCGCCTCGACCTGGGTACTCTCCAACCACGACGTGCCGCGCGTGGCGACACGCTATGCCCTGCCGCAAATCAAGGCGACGCGCTACCACCAGATTGCGCTCGACTGGCTCTTGCGCGACGGGTCGTCTTATGACGAGGACCGTGAACTCGGCGAGCGCCGCGCGCGGGCGGCCCTTTTGCTTGAGCTGGCGCTTCCGGGCTCGGCATACGTGTATCAGGGTGAGGAGCTCGGCCTTTTTGAGGTGGCTGATATCCCGTGGGCTGCACTCGAAGACCCTACTGCGACCAATACGCACGGACCGAAGCGTGAGAAGGGGCGCGACGGCTGTCGTGTGCCCCTGCCGTGGGTGGCAGCGGACGATCCCGCGCATGGCGGATCGTTTGGGTTTTCGCCGGCAGACGCCGATGCAGCGCCTCATCTGCCGCAGCCTGCATGGTTTTCCGATTATGCTGCCGATAAGGAAGAAGCGGACCCGACATCGATGCTTGCGCTCTATCGTGACGCCCTCTGGCTGCGGCGCAAGCTGCGCGGGTGCGCCAACGATCTTGCGTGGCTCGATCTTGACGGGCGCACCGGTCTTGCGGATGGTGCCGAGGGCGCTGAGGGCGGCGTCATCGCCTATCGCCGCGATAACGGCTGGGCGTGTGTGACGAACTTCGGTGCAGCACCTGTGGAGCTGCCGGCGGGCAGGGTCCTGCTCACCTCATCACCGCTTGCAGACGGCAGGCTCGCGCAGGACAGCTCTGCCTGGATCATGCTCGGCGAGATGTAGTGGCCTCTTGCGGCGAGTTTGCGTTTGCCTGCGCCTTCCGTGGTGGCTGATGTCTTCGCGAGGTTCGCGAGGGCGTCGCAAAACTTTTTAAAAAAAGTTCTTGCATTTGGGTGGATCATCCCGTATATTAAATCCTCGCAGGCGGACATGGCTCAGTTGGTAGAGCACAACCTTGCCAAGGTTGGGGTCGCGGGTT
>CABSZR010000019.1 GCA_902482185.1 uncultured Collinsella sp.
CCTCCGTGGCGGCGCTTTTGTGCGTAGGCGAGAAGGGCTTGCCATGGAACCGGCCCATCTACTACGTTTAGTCCCTTACCCCCAACCATGCCAAAAAACGCGAAAACAAAACCGCAGGTAGAACGCCTGCGGTTTTGTTCAAAACGGGGGTATGGTTGGGGATGTCGGGTCAAACGTAGTAGATGGGCCGATTCCGTGGCGGGCGCCGTCAGCCGACCTCCGCGGGCGGAAGAAAACGGATCATTTTGGTTCCGCGAGGCCTGGGATGGTATCCGTGCGGGACTATCCGAACAAAACTATGTCGGTTTACTACGATGAATTCGACATTCCCGACCATGATTGCATTTTTCTAAATATCGCAAGCGTTCTACCTGCGGTTTTGCAAGCGCGCAATTTACCGTGGTCGAAGGTGGGCGATTCATCGTAGTAAACCGGCATAGTTTTGAGTTGATCCGTTGGGGACGGAGGAAAACGGATCATTTTTGGCTCTGTACGGCTTGCGGGGCGTCGGTATGTGACCCCACTGTTCCAAAACTATGTCGGTTTACGGGGCCGAATCGCGAACCCCCAACCATGCCGATAGTTGCAAGAATAAAACCGCAGGTAGATGAGCCGTCAATTTTCGAAAAAAGCAAGTATGGACGGGGTTCCTGGGTTTAGCCCCGTAAACCGGCATAGTTTTGAAATGGCATTAAAGCGGTAGCAGACATTTTGCTATGCCGGGGTGGTCGGCCGTTGGGCAACTACCCTCGCAGGTAGGCGATGGCGATCTGCGTGCGGTTGCGCAGGCCCATCTTTGCCAGGATCGAGCTGATGTGGTTGCGCACGGTGCCTTCGCCCATGTAGGCGGTGGCGGCGATCTCCTTGTTGTCGAGGCCGCGGGCGATGAGCTCGGCGACTTCGAACTCGCGGTCGGTCAGGCTGGCGAAGGCTGCGGGCCGGCGGGGCGTGCCCGCTTTGACGCCCGTTCCGTCAAAGTCGATGTCCTCGATCGCCTTGCCCTCGAGTATGCGTTTACCGTCCATGACCTGCGCCAACGCCGGCGGAATGGCGGCGACATCGGTCTTGATCAGGTAGCCGCGGGCGCCGAGCTTGAGCGCCGACACAATGTACTCGTCATCCGAGAATGTCGTCAGAAACACCACGTGCGCCGAAGGGTCGCGCTCAAGGATCTCGCGTGCCGCCGAAAGTCCGTCACGCCCCGGCATCTGAATGTCGAGCAGTGTGATATCGGGCGCGTGTTCGACATAGAGCGAAACCGCATCGTTACCGTTGGCACCGGTGCCCACCACTTCGATCTGCGGCTGGGCGCCCAGGATAATCTTGAGCGAATCGACCACCAAGCGGTCGTCGTCGACAACGATGAGCCTCATCGGCCCTCATCTCCTTGCTGTTTGGGAACGGTGGCAAACACGCGCCAGCCGCCGGCGCTGGCACGCGAGCCGGCGGTGAAGGTGCCGCCAAGCGCCTCGATGCGCTCGCGCATGGAGGCGAGCCCCATGCCCTCCGCGGCACCGCGGCTGCTTGCTCGGACCCCGCCCGCGCCATCGTCGGTAACGATGAGCTGGTAAAACGACGGATGCTCCATGCATCGTACGGTGACGGTCTGGGCGCAAGCGTGGCGCATGGTGTTGGAGAGCGCCTCGCGCAGGACCGCCGCAAAGTAGTTGGCGACGTTTGCGGGTGCATGCTCGGTCATAACTTCAAGCTCAATCTGCGGACCGCCGTCCGAGCGCGCGCCTTCAACAATGCGTTCGAGCTGCACGGAAAGGTCGACGGCGTTGTCGTTGAGCGCGTGGACGCTGGTGCGCACAAGCTGGAGCGCCTCGTCAACCGTGCGTTTGACGTCGGCGAAATCGGCGGCGACGCCAGGCTCGTCGGCATGGACCACGCGCAAGGCTTCGGCTTGCAGTGAAGCGCGCGTGAGCTGGTGCCCGACGTTATCGTGGATCTCGCGCGCGATGCGGGCGCGTTCGGCGAGCGTCGCGAGCTCGACTTCGTAGTCCTGGCGATCGGCAAGATCGCGGTTGCATGCCTCGAGCGCGAGGGCTCGTTCCTGCAGCTCGTCGCGGGTACGGCGCATGCGCTGCTGCTCGCGCTCTAGCTGGGCGGTACGTAGCGATAACAAGGTGGCGGCAACCGAAAGGATGGCGGTCAGCAGGAGCGTTCGGGCGGTGAGCGCGTCGGTGCGAAGGTCCGCGACGAGCGCAAAGACAAAGGCGATGCCAATGCTCAGCACGACCCAGGCGTGCTCGCGGCGCACCCGCCGCGCAATGTCATAGAGGGCGAGAGGCGCAAACGGCACAAACGGCGGCACGAAGACGGCCGCGATGATGTAAGCGTAGCTCGCGGCCTCGCTTGTGCGGCACGTGCGATCCTTCTGCGCGAGCTCGGCCAGCGAGGTGGTAATAACGCCAAGGCAAAACGCCGCGACCAGGCGAGCGTCCACAGCAAGGCCCGTGGCGGCTGCGATACAGCACGCCAGCACGATCGATTTGTCGAAAAGCCTGTTCATACGGGTATTGTACGCGAAGCCGCGCGTGGTGGAGGGGCCGCCTGCGCAACCGTGACATTCCTCCCGTACAGCAAATTGGAGGCGCCGGCGGGCCACGCGGCCAAGCCTCGCACTCGTGACAAAGCTCACTGGTGCGCGCCGGCGGCTCCTGCGATGATGCAATCGTACCGGGCCGCAATCAACAGAAGGGCCGCCTCATGACAGACATCGTCCACGTCGAAAATCTCGTCAAGCGCTACGACGATCTTATCGCGCTCGACCACTTTAACCTGAGCATCGCCCCCAGCGAGATCTTTGGTCTGCTGGGTCCCAACGGCTCGGGCAAGACCACGTCCATCAACTGCATTCTGCAGCTGCTCGCCTACGACAAAGGCGCCATCGAGCTGTTCGGCGAGCCCATGACGCCCGCCCGCTACGACCTCAAGCGCCGCATCGGCGTGGTGCCGCAGCAGGTGGCGGTGTTTGACGAGCTTACGGTGCGCGAGAACATCGACTATTTCTGCAGCCTTTACGTCAACGACCGCAAGCGCCGCCGCGCGCTGGTGGACGAGGCGATCGACTTTGTCGGGCTGGGCGACTTTACCAAGTTTCGCCCCGGCAAGCTCTCGGGCGGCCTGGCGCGTCGCCTCAACATCGCCTGCGGTATCGCGCACGAGCCCGAGCTCATCTTTTTTGACGAGCCCACGGTGGCGGTCGACCCGCAGAGCCGCAACGCCATCCTGGAGGGCATCTGTCGCCTGCGCGATGAGGGTGCCACGGTGGTGTATACCAGCCATTACATGGAGGAAGTCGAGCAGATTTGCAGCCGCATCATGATCATGGACGGCGGCCGCGTGCTGGCGCAGGGCACCAACGACGAGCTCAAGCGCATGATTCAGATGGGCGAGCGCGTGACCGTCGAGGTCGGCGCCGTCGAGCCCTCCACGGTCGAGCGGCTGCGCGCCCTCGAGCATGTGCTTTCGGTTGGGCTGTCGGGCGGCGAGCTCGTCTGCACCTGCGAAGCGAGCCCGCACAATCTGGTCGACATCCTCGATACGCTGCGCGCCGCCGACGTGGCGCTCGGCCGCGTGTGGAGCGAGCCGCCGACTCTCAACGACGTGTTCCTCGAGATCACCGGCCGCGAGCTGCGCGACTAGGGGGCAGCCATGTTCAACACCATCATCACCACGGTCAAGACGCTGCTGCGCCGGCCGAGCACGTGGGTTTGGGGCGCGATCTTTCCCGTCGCGCTTTCCACGATGTTCATGTTTATGTTTGCGAACCTCAGCTCCGACGGCACGGTCGACCCGGTGCCGGTGGCCGTCGTGGCGGATGAGGCTTGGGACGCCTCGACCTTTAAGGACGTGGCGACGTCGCTTGCCAAGGGAGGCGACGACCAGCTGCTCGAGATCCACGAGTGCGACGACGCAGCCGACGCGAACCGTGCGCTTAAGGCCGGCGAGGTTGCGGGCATCTATACGGTCGACGACGCGGGCACGCCCAAGCTCACGCTGCTTTCGAGCTATGACAACTCGCGCGCCTCGTCGGTGCTCACCGACCGCAGCATTCTGGAGACGGTGGCAAGCTCGTATACGCAAAACGCCGAGCTCATGTCCCAGATTGCCCAGGACAACCCGGCGGCGCTCGCCGACCCGGAGGCGGTTGCGCGCGCCCTGTCGCTCGAGGGCGGCACCCGCCGCGTTAGCCTGACGCGCACCACGCCCGATGGCACGGTCATCTACTACTACGCGCTCTTTGGCCTGGTTGCGATGATGTCTGCCGAGTTTGCTGCCTTGAGCGTCGTCGATTTGCAGCCCAATCTGTCGGGCCTTGGCGCGCGCCGCTGCGTGGGCGGCCTTTCCAAGACGGCGTCGCTGGCCGGCATCTTTGTCGGCTCGTGGCTGGTCTCCTTCGCCTCGATGACGATCGCGATTGGCTATGTGCGCCTGCTCGTGGGCGTCGACTTTGGCGGGCGCGAGGGACTGTGTTTGGTGGGCGGCGCCGCTTCCGCGCTTGCCGCCACGGGCTTGGGGCTCTTTGTGGGCACGCTTCCCGTTAAGGGCGGCAAGGCGTCCAAGTCGGGCATCCTCACGGGCTTTGCTACCACGTGCGCCCTGTTCGCCGGCCTCTACGGCGAGCCGGCGATGGCGCTTGCCGATGACGTTGCCCGCGCCTGCCCGGTCGAGTGCTGGCTCAACCCCGTCAAGCTTATCTGCGACATGTTCAACCGCCTGTATTTCTTTGAGGACCTGGGCCCCTTTGCCGTTCGCGCCGGCGCACTGGTCCTTATGGCGCTGCTGTTCGTTGCCGCCGCCACGCTGATCTTTGGAAGGAGCCGCTATGAGCACCTTTAAGACTGCGCTTCGCATGGCGCTCGCACACCCGCTCTATCTGCTTATCTACACGGTGTTTATTTCGCTGTTGGGCGTATTCATTGCGGCCTCGGTGAGCTGGAACTCGTCGCAGCTCACCGAGTACAAGCCCTACGATGCCAACGTGATTGTGGTCGACCGCGACGACAGCGACCTTTCGCGTGCGCTTACCAAGCATCTGGGTTCGCGCTTTGAGCTGGTCACGGGCGTCGGCGACGACACCTACGACCTTGCGGACGCGCTCTCCAAGAGCAACAGCGCCAAGGGCAGCGCCGACTGCGTGTTCTTTATCCCGGAGGGGTTTGAGGGCGACCTCGTTGCGGACGCTCGCGCGGGGGAGTCCCTGCCCAAACTCGACGTGACGTACGGCTCCGGCACCATGGCGGCGGCGCTTTCGTCTGCCGAGGCCTCGCGCTGGATCTCGCTCGCGGGCGCTGCGGCGGCACTTGAGCCCACTGCTTCTAACGGCGACGTTGCCAAGGCTGCCGAACACGCGGCCACCGAGCGTGCCGAGGTCCAGATCGATCAGGTCAAGGTCGACTCGACGGCCGCCGCCACGCTCGAGTCGTATTTCAACTTTGGTGCGTACGCGATTATCTCGTCGGTCATCGTGTCGGTGGGTCTGGTGTTCTCGGGCATGAACGAGCCCGAGCGCGTGCGTCGTATGGATGCCGGTCCAATCTCCGAGCGCCGGCGCTCGCTTGCCGTGTTTGCGGCCGCCGCCGTGATCACCGTCTGCATCTGGTTTGTGTCGAGCATGATGGGCGTCGTGGGCTTTGCCGGTGCGGTCGCCGAGGTCGGCGCGGGCCGTGTGTGCTTGGCGCTGGCAGCGACGTTTGCCCTGGCGTGCACGCCGCTGGCCGTTGGCTTTGCGCTGTCGAGCCTGGGTGCGCGCGAGGAGCTGCTCAACGGTGTGGGCAACCTGCTCGGCATGCTCATGACGTTTTTGGGCGGCGCCTGGATGCCGCTGTCGCTGATGGGCCCGGCCGTGCAGACGGTGGCGCACTTTGTGCCGACATATTGGGTGAACGACGCGATCGGCAAGGCGCTCGCCTCGGATTTGACGTCCGCCGTGCTGGGCGACATCGCCTGCGACCTGGGCGTCACGGCACTCTTCGCCGTGGCCATCGCCGCCGCGGGCCTCGCCCTCGCACGCGCCAAATCCCGCGCCTAGTCTGAAATAAAGTCCAGACCTCGCTCCAAAATAGTTCGCCAAGGTTTACTATTACGCTCATAAAGTAGTACGAGGCTAACAATGGGGGATACCATGGAAGCGCAGGAAGCCTACGTCCAGGTTAAGGATCTCAAAAAGCACTACGGCGATGGAGATGCATGCCTAACGGTGCTCGACGGCATCGACACGTCCATCAACCGCGGAGAGATTTGCGTCATGTTGGGGCCCTCGGGCTCGGGTAAGTCGACCTTTCTTAACCTGATCGGCGGCCTGGAGGATGCCGACGCCGGCTCTATTCTGGTGGACGGCTGCGACCTCACGGTGCTCAAGCCCACCGACCTGGGCGAATACCGACGCCGTGAGCTGGGCTTTGTCTTCCAGTTCTACAACCTGGTGCCCGACCTCACCATCAAGGAAAACATCGAGGTCACGGCACACCTGTCCAAAAACCCGCTCAACATCGACGACCTGCTGCGTTCACTGGGCCTCTACGAGCACCGCAACAAGTTCCCGCGCCAGGTCTCGGGCGGCCAACAGCAGCGTTGCGCCATCGGCCGTGCACTCGTCAAAAACCCGGGCCTGCTGCTGTGCGACGAGCCCACGGGCGCGCTTGACTACAAGGCGTCCAAGGAGATCTTGCAGCTCATGGAGGATGTCAATCACGAGTACGGCTGCACCATCATCATCGTTACCCACAATGCCGCCATTGCGCGCATGGCCAATCGCGTGCTGCGCCTGCGCGACGGGCGCATCGTCGAGGATGAGCTCAACGAGTCGCCCGTCGCGGCCGCCGAGCTCGATTGGTAGGCGGCGCCATGACACCTCTCGCAAAACGTCTCCCGCGCGAGCTGCGCCGCAATATTGGCAAGTACCTGGGCATCTTTTTGCTTATGTGCGGAAGCATCGCTCTCACCTCGGGCTTTTTGCTCGCGGCGCATTCCATCGGTTGTCTTATCGACGACATGCGCGATGCGTACACGATTGAGGATGGCCGCGTGACCACCTCCTTCGAGGCCACCAAAGACCAGCTCAAGGCCGCCGAGGATGCTGCCGGCGACGTCGGCGGCGTCACGCTCTACAAGAATTTCTCTATCGATGCCATCATCAAAAAGGCGTCCGGCGACGACGGCACCAAGCGCACGCTGCGCACCTATGCGCACCGCGCTAAGGTGGACATTGCGTCCTACTGTGAGGGCAAGCAGCCCAAGGCGGATGACGAGCTGGCCATCGACCGTGTCTTTGCCACCAATAACAACCTGTCCGTGGGCGATAAAGTCGAGCTCGAGGGCCGAACCTACACCATTTGCGGCATCATGACCCAGCCCGATAGCCAGGCGCTGTTCCTCAACAATTCGGACTTTACGGTGAACACCATCACGTACGGCGTGGCCGAGGTCAGCGACGCCGGCTTTGCCGCGCTCGAGGACGCCGGCGGTGCACCTGCCTACACCTACTCCTTTACCTTTACCGATCGCGACCTCCCCACCGCGGACCGCACCGATGCCGAGCAAGCTATGGTGGAGGCGCTCGCCGATGCCGATGCACGCGTGGACGATCTGATCGACGCCGATTCCAACCAGGGCATTGGCTACGCACGCGACGACGTAGACGGCGACTCCATGATGTGGATGACGCTGCTCGACATCATCATCGTGATCATGGCGTTTGTCTTTGTGGTCCTTACCGACGCCACCATCGAGGAGGAGAGCGCCATCATCGGCACGCTGCTCGCCAGCGGCTATCGTCGACGCGAGATCGTGCTGCACTACCTTGCGCTTCCCGCCATCGTGGGCGTGGTCGCGGCGCTTTTGGGCACTGCGCTCGGCATAGCGTTCTTTACCGAGCCCATGCGCGGCCTCTATTACGGTTCGTACAGCCTGCCGCCCTTCCAGGTGTACTGGAGCTGGGAGATCTTTGTGAAGTGCGCCGTGGTCCCCGCCGCTGCACTCATCCTCATCACGCTGGTGGGCCTGCTTCGCAAGATGGGCAAGACGCCGCTGCAGTTTCTTCGTCACGAAGCGAGCGGCAAGTCGGGTACCAAGCGTGGTATGCAACTGCCGGAGCGCATGGGCTTTGTTTCCCGCTTCCGCCTGCGTATCTTCCTGCGCAACCTGGGCAACTTTGCCACACTGTTCGTGGGCATTGCGTTTGCCTCGCTGCTGCTGCTCTTTGGCCTGGCGATTCTGCCCACGATGACGCACTACGCGGACAACCTCGAGACAAGCCTGGTCGCCGAGCACCAGTACACGCTCAAGGCCCCGCTGGAACTCGAGGGCACCGCCGAGGAGCGCGAGCAGTGGTCGGCACTCGAGCGCTTGCAGTCGGTTGACGGCGCGCTGCTTTCTGCCGCTCAGGATGCCGATGACGAGCTTGACGACGCGGCCGATACAGCGCAGGCGGCAGCCGATGCTGCGACCGCATCTCCGTCTGCCGAGAGCCTGGCCGTAGCGCAGGATGCGCTTGCCAAGGTCCAGGACAAGAAGGATGTGCTCTACGCGCGCCTTGACGATCTTGCCGATGCCCTCGGCTGCAACCGCGATGAGGCTATCGACCTGATCGACAAAGCCTCCAAGATTGACACTGACAACGACGATATCCACCCGGTCAATACGACCGACAACGGCGCGGGCGCAATCGCACAGGCCGAGAAATACGCCGTTTACCAGCTGCAATACGACCGCGGCGATAGAAATGGCGAGGAGACGATTTCCGTCTACGGTATTTCATCCGATTCGCGCTATTGGAAAGACCTCAACGTCGGCGATGGGCGCGTCGTCTTTGGCGGCGGTCTGCTCGACAAGTTTGGCTGGAGCGAGGGTCAGAAGGTCGCGCTCGGCGACAAGTACGAGGGTGAGCATTATTCCCTTGAGTACGCGGGCAAGGATTGTGCCTGGGGCTCCAAGTCGGACATGAATATCTATATGAGTATCGAAGACTTTAACGAGCTGTTCGACAACGACGCCGCCTACTTTAACGGCTATGTGAGCGACGAGAAGCTCGACCTCGATGCGCGTTACTTTGCCGGCGACACCACGCCCGACGACATGCGCGCCGTGGGCGACCAGTTCATCGGCATGATGAGCAAAATGATCGGCATGATGGTCGGGCTCGCGGTGTTTATCTTCCTGCTGTTTATGTACCTGCTGACCAAGGCTGTGATCGACCACAGCGCCCGTTCGATCAGCTACATGAAAGTCTTTGGCTATCGCGATAGCGAGATCTCGCATCTGTACATCCGCTCGATCACGCTGTGCGTGGCGGCGTCGCTCGTGCTAAGCCTGCCGGTCATTATTGGCTCGCTCACGGCCATCTTCCGCTCGATGCTGCTCGCCTACAACGGCAATATCGAGATCTACGTGCCCGCTTGGTCCATGGCTGCATGCGTCGGCATTGGCTTTGCGACCTACCTGGTCGTGGCGCTGCTACACACGCGTTCTATCAAACGTGTGGGCCTGGCCGAGGCACTCAAAGTCCAAGAGTAGTCGTTTAAGAACCTCCCCAACGACTAGGTTTCGCGCTTGACTTTGACCCTACTTTAACGGGTACCATCCTCTATGTCTGTAACGCCATATAGACCGAGGGGATAGATCTATGACCGCAACCGCACCCGCAGCACCCGCTAAGGTGTACTTCACCAACCTGCGCACGCATGCTCGCGAGAGCCAGCTCGACAAGCTCAAGCGCCTCATCCGTCACGCCGGTATCGAGCAGATCGACTTTGAGAACAAGTTCGTCGCCATCAAGATTCACTTTGGCGAGTTGGGCAACTTGAGCTTTTTGCGCCCCAACTACGCCCGCGCCGTCGCGGATGTCGTGAAGGAGCTGGGCGGCAAGCCCTTCCTTACCGACTGCAACACGCTCTATGTCGGTAGCCGCAAAAACGCGCTCGAGCACATCGACACCGCCTACCAGAACGGCTTTACCCCGTATGCCACGGGTTGCCAGATCATCATCGCCGACGGCCTCAAGGGTACCGACGAGGCGCTCGTCCCGGTCGAGGGCGGCGAGTACGTGCGCGAGGCCAAGATCGGTCAGGCACTCATGGATGCCGATATCGTGATCAGCCTCACCCACTTTAAGGGCCATGAACAGGCCGGTTTTGGCGGCGCCATGAAGAATCTTGGTATGGGTGGCGGTAGTCGTGCCGGCAAGATGGAGCAGCATGCCGCCGGCAAGCCGAACGTCGCGACCGAGCACTGCGTTGGCTGCCATGCCTGCGAAAAGATCTGCGCGCACAACGCTATCTCGTTCGACGACACCCGCGAGCGCGAGCTTGCCAACGGCAACACCCGCACGGTTCACGTCGCCGCTATCGACCACGATCGCTGCGTGGGCTGCGGCCGCTGCATCGGCGTGTGCAACCAGGACGCCATCAGGCCCGGCTATGACGCCGCGGCCGACGTGCTCAACTACAAGATCGCCGAGTATACGAAGGCCGTTGTCGACGGACGCCCGAGCTTCCATATTTCGCTTGCCATGGATATCAGCCCCAACTGCGATTGCCATCCCGAAAACGACACGCCTATCGTCAACGATATCGGCATGTTCGCGAGCTTCGACCCGGTCGCCATCGACCAGGCCTGCGCCGATGCCGTCATGGCATCCGAGCCGCTGCCCAACACCGAGCTCACCGATAGCGCGGCCAAGATGGAGCACAATCACGAGCATCTGGAGGGCGAGCAGGCGCACGACCCCTTCTGCATCACGCATCCCGACACCGACTGGCGCGCGTGCATCGCGCATGCCGAGAAGATCGGCCTGGGCACGAGCAAGTACGAGCTCATCGAGGTCAAATAGCGCCTAGCTATTGGACAAAACAAGCATTTTTGTAGCGCAACGTTAGCAAAGGCCGCCCGTGAGCACAGTGCCCACGGGCGGCTTTTCGGAAGTGCGGTGAAAAATCGAATACCGCCGATCACAAACCGATTTTTGGCAACAAAACCCCTGATAAATTGTTGGTAAAACTGCGGTCTGGACGGGCTTCCCGAGATTTTCCCCGCACTTCCGAAAATAGGGGGTCAGATAGACCAGTAAACCGTACTATTTGCCTAAAAATACTCGTCGAGGAAGTTGTTGACTGTGTTCCAGTAGAGCTCGGGGTCAACTTGCGCACTCTTGGCGTGGGTGGCGCCATGGATGGTGAGCTTTTGCTTGACCTTGCTGGCGCACGCGTCGTAGTTTTGGTCGAGCATGCTGTACGGCACAAAGGTGTCCTGGTCGCCGTGGATAAACAGCATGGGAACCGTCGCGTGTTTGAGTTGCTCCACACTGCTCGCCTTATGAAAGTCGTAGCCCGCGCGCACGTTGCACACCAAGTTTGCTACATCGAGCAAGGGAAAGCTGGGCAGGCCGAACACGTCCTTGAGCTGCAGAGAAAACTCGTCCCAAACACTCGTATAACCGCAGTCCTCGATAATGCATTTCACGTTTGCGGGCAGAGATTCCCCCGCGACGTTCATGGCGGTTGCCGCACCCATCGACTCGCCAAAGACCAGGATGCGCGCCTCGGGGTCAGCTGCGACGATCCGCCCAATCCATGCGACGATGTCGAGGCGCTCGGGCCAGCCCATGCCGATATAGTCGCCGCCGGAGCGCTCGTGGGCGCGGGCGGCGGGTGCGAGTACGTTCATGCCGCGGTCATGGAATCGTTTGGCGTATCGGGCCATGCCGATGGGCTCGTTGGTATATCCATGTAGGCAGATAGCGTAATCGTGCGTGCTCTCTGGGGCGGCAAAATACCAAGCGGCGAGCTCGGTTCCGTCATCTGCGGTAAGGCTGCTGCTCTTGCGGTTGTCCTTAAACCACGCCCGCGCCTCGGTGTCCTCGGCATCCATCTGTTCGCCCTTTTCGGCGTCCTTGCCATCCTGCATCATCTTCATGGTGTATGGCGCGCGGGGATTCAGCGCGAAGTCAAACAGAAAGTTGCCGGCAAATCCGAGCAGCGCAACGACAACCACCAGCGCAACGATGCCGGCTATCTTGAGCTTTCGATGGGAACGTGCGTTTTGAGCCATGCGGTATTCTCCTATAAGATGTTAATACATCAACATTTAATGCAAGCGCATTATGGACGTTCGCCGTTGATGCGTCAACAAGCAAAGAATGGGTAAACAAAGGGTCACGTATGGTGCAAATTTCGCACGTACCTAGACGCTTTGCTATAGTGTTGAGAACTCTTTACGTTGGAGGATGTAACCGGCATGTCCGATTCGAGCGACAGTTCTAAGCCGCGACCCAAGACCGCGGCCGTTCCGCACTACACGGTGGGCGAGGAGATCATGAACTCCGTCACCCCTATCACCTCCTTGAGCGACACCTTGCTTTCCCTCCACCAGAATGTCGACGAGGAGATACGGGGCGGCTTGGAGGTAATCAGCTCTACCGGGAAAAGCTTGATCGCGTTCGTCGAGTCGTACCGTAAGTTTACGCATATACCGACTCCTCAGCCCTCTTTATTCTACGTCAATAAGTTCGCCGAACGGCTCACGCGGTTGGCCCGCCATCACAATAACTACCCGAACATAACCATCCGTATCGACGTGGAACCGGAGGACTTGATCGTTTACGCCGACGAGAACCTGATCACGCAAGTAGTCTTGAACCTCTTGAAGAACGCCATGCAAGCGATCGGGCACGAGCAAGAAAACGGCCTTATCTTGTTCAAGGCGTATTGCGACCCCAACGAGGCCGTTATCCTAGAAGTTACGAACAACGGCCCCATCATCCCCCCCGAGGAAGCCGAGCATATATTCGTGCCGTTCTTCACCACGAAAGAAGGCGGAAGCGGTATCGGGCTGTCCATCTCACGGCAGATCATGCGCTTGTCCGGCGGCAGCATCGCGTTGAGAAG
>CABSZR010000020.1 GCA_902482185.1 uncultured Collinsella sp.
TATCGGTGCCGGCAATGTGGCCATGGATGTTGCCCGCACGGCCCTGCGCTCGGGTGCCCGCAAGGTCACTGTGTATGCCCGTTCGCGCCACATCTCTGCGATTGACGACGAGGTCGAGTTGACCGAGCTTGACGGTGCCGAGATTGTGCGCGGCAAGGCGATCTGCGCCATCGATGATAACGGTCCGGTGTTCGAGACGGCTATCTTTGACGAGGACAACAACGTGGTGGGCTACGAGGAAGAGCTCGACCACGTGTCCGCCGACACGGTTGTGATTGCGGCGTCTCAGGTGCCCAAGGACAAGCTCGTGCTTACAACGGGCGGTCTGGAGACCGACCATCGCGGCCTGCTTTCGGTTGACGAGCGCGGCATGACCACCGTGCCTGGCGTCTTTGCCGCCGGCGACGTGGTCAACGGCCCGCTCACCGTGGTCCACGCCGTAGCTGGCGCCAAGCTCGCTGTCGAAGGCATGACCAGCTACCTGGGTCTCTAACACATCCCATCCATCGGTTGCGGTGAAATACGGACTGTTTTGGCTGTCAAAGGCCTTATCTACTCCGTATTCCACCGCAACTTTTTGTTGGGCGGGCTAGAGACGCTGCATGCGGTACCCGACACCCATGTGCGTCTGAATCATCTTGGGGTGAGAGGGGTCTGCCTCGATCTTCTTGCGCAGGGTGCGCATGAACACGCGCAGGCTCGCCAGATCGCTGTCCCAGCTCGTGCCCCATATCTCGCGGGTGATGAAGGTGTGGGTGAGCACCTTGTCGACGTTTTTCGCCAGAAGGACGAGCAATTTGTACTCGGTTGGGGTGAGCGAGAGCTCGCGTCCGTCTTTCGTAGCGTATCCCGCGGCGTAGTCGATATGCAGCGGACCGTTGTCGAACGTGCTCGCTTCTGTCGACTCGCTCGACACCATCGAGGAGCGCCTCAAATTCGCACGGACGCGCGCGAGCAACTCATCCACAGAAAAGGGCTTGGTGAGGTAATCGTCTGCCCCTGCGTCAAGTGCTGCAATCTTGTCGGAATCTTCGGTGCGCGCCGAAATGACGATAATGGGGACTGCCGACCAACTTCGGATCTTCGTGATGACCTCGATACCGTCAATGTCGGGAAGGCCGAGGTCGAGCATGATGAGGCTGGGGCCGTGCGACACCGCATCCATGATGGCGGCCTGGCCGTTGCAAACCTTGCTCACGACATAGCCGTGAAGGTCAAGCGCGGTCGAAACGAGGTTTTGAACGGTCAGGTCATCTTCGACCAAGAGGACGCGTGGCTTAGCGGCATTATTCATGAATCTCGATCTCCTCGGCAGGCAGGGTAAAACGGAAGACGGCCCCATGGGGGTGGTTGTCGCGAACTTCGATGACGCCGCCATGCGCCTCCACGATGGAGCGGCAGAGCGACAGCCCAAGGCCGATGCTTCGACGCGAATCCACGGGCCGCGTATTGCTTGAGGTGAAGAAGCGCTCAAAGATATGAGGCTTGTCGCAGTCTGCTACACCCGGCCCATCGTCTGCGACGTCCACCACGACGAACGCACCCTCGCGACGTGCGCTGATGGTGACAGTCGAGTCCTCGGGCGTGTATTTGAAGGCGTTCATGATGAGATTCGTAAGCACCTGCATGATGAGATGGACGTCGATGCGTACCAGCAGGATGTCGTCAGTGTGCTCGATGGTGACGGCACGTCCATGCGATGCTTGGGCGACATGGCTGAGGGCGGCCTCGATGACCTCGTCGATGAGCTCGGATGTTAAGTTGAGGCGAATGGTGCCGTCCTCGACGCGTGTGATGGCGAGGAGGTTTTCCACGGTATCGATAAGCCAGAGGGAGTCGTCGTAGATGGCATCGGCAAGATCGCAGCGTTGTTCGAGGCTGAGCTTCTCGTCGCTCTTCCGAAGGATTGCCGCAGATCCGGATATAGCCGTGAGGGGTGTCCTCAAATCGTGGCCGATGGAGCGCAAAAGGTTGGCGCGCAGCTGCTCGTTTTTCGCCAAGACCGCAGCCTCTTCGCGCTCTTGCGCCGCCCGGTCGCTTTCGAGCGCCAAGGCGCATTCACCTACGATAGATAGGACGATCGAATGCTCGAAGGCTTCGATCTCGCGCCCCTCCAGGGCGATGCCGATGACACCGAATACCTTGTCGCCGGTGCGAACCGCGAGGTAGAGACAGCGCGCCTCAGGCAGGGTCCGCGTGCTTGCGCCCGCGCGCTTGTTGTTGGCGTAGGTCCAGGTTGCAACGGCGCGCTCGTAGTCGGTGAGCAGCGACGCGGATCGGTTTTCGGTGCCAGCGGACTCATAGAGCGTCTTGCCGAGCGTGCCGTGTTCGGCGGTGTAGAAGACCACGTCGAGTTTTAGCAGTTTGATGAGTTGGTTCATGGCGACGCGGGCGCACTCCTCCGCGCTATGGGCTTGCTGCAAGAGCTGGTTCGTTTCGAGGAGTACGCGCGTTTTGAATGCGTTCTCGGCGGATGTACGGGCGTTGTCGGCGATGCGCGCAGTTAACTCGCCGGCGACCATAGCGGTGGCGAACATGATGCCGAACGTGACCAGATAGCTTCGGTCGTAGCTGGCGAGCGAAAACAGAGGCGTGACGAAGCAGAAGTTGTAAAGCACTACAGAGAGCACGCTCGATACGATCGTGCAGATACGCCCCGTCGTGGTGACGGCGGTCAGCAGGGCCGTGAAGATATAGAGGGATATGATGCTGGAATCGGCAAATCCCAGATGGCGGAAAGCCGTGCCGATCGCCGTGGCGGCAAGAGAGAGAGCCAGCGTGCGAAGCACGTTTCGGCTGCTGGGCGGCTGCAGGGCGAGCGCATGGCGGCGTCCTTTGGGTCGGGAGGGCGGAGTCGACTGTTCTGGAATGATGTAAATGTCGAGGTTCGGGGCGAATGTTATGAGCTGTTCTACGAGAGATTTGCGGCCGAAGAGGGCCTGACGGACGCTGCTACGCTCGCCCGTGCGCCCCATGACGATCTTCGAAATACCCGACAGGCGCGCGAACTCGGAGATCTGAAACGCGATGTCGTCGCCATAGACGGTTTCCATATGTGCTCCGAGCTGCTCGGCTAGGGCGATATTGGCTGCAAGCTTGGCGCGCTCATCATCGCTCATGGCTTGCGTGCGCGGGCTCTCTACGAACAGGGCGACGAGCTCGCTGCGAAACGCTTTCGCCATGCGTGCGGCGGCACGGACGATGCGGGGATTGGTCGGCGCCGGGGAGACACAGACTAAGATACGCTCCCTGGTGTAGTAGTCACGGTTTCCCAGCACGCGTGCGGCGTCTGTGAGGTGACCGGTGCGATCGGCGCAGCGGCGCAGCGCGATTTCTCGGAGTGCGGTGAGGTTCTCGACGGTAAAAAAATGCTGTTGCGCTCGGTCGGCTTGTGCGGGACGGTAGACGAGGCCGGCGCGAAGGCGCTCAAGTAGGTCTTCGGGCTCTATGTCGACGAGCTCGACCTGGTCGGCATCATCGAAGATACGGTCGGGGATTCGTTCGCTCACGACAACGCCGGTGATGGATGCAACCATGTCGTTTAGGCTCTCGATATGCTGAACGTTCACGGTCGTATAGACGTCGATGCCCGCATGTAGAAGTTCCTCGACGTCTTGATAGCGTTTGTCGTGGCGAGACCCCGGCGCATTCGTATGGGCGAGCTCGTCGACAAGGATGAGCTGAGGGGCGCGTTCGATAGCCGCATCTAGATCGAACTCGCTGAGCGCAATGCCGTTGTGCTCGATGAGTTTACAGGGCACGTTCTCAAGCCCTTGTGCAAGATGGGCAGTTGCCGGACGTTCGTGCGGCTCGATGTATCCCGCGACGACGTCGACACCTCGCCGCTTGGCGGCGTGGGCGGCTTGAAGCATCGCATAGGTTTTGCCTGTGCCAGCAGCGTAGCCAAAGAAAATTTTGAGGTGTCCCCGGCTGGTTCGAGTGTCATCGGCGACCCCGTCTTTCTCAATTGCCTTGAGGATGAGGTCTGGATTGACGCGAGTGTCCGATGCGTCGCGCTGCATAGCGTAGCCTTTCTGAAGCGTTGTCCATGCGTGCATACGCGGTGAAGACACCACTGTATGCTCGCGAGGTCGAGTATAGGCGCACTGCAGCTGCAATAGTGCTTTCTACCTGCATCTTTACGGCATCTTAAGGACGTGAGCCCCGGCCCTCACGCCTCTTTAATCCCTAGAAGCGTTTACTGTCCCCAGACGCTTGCGAGGGCAGGCGTCCGAGACATCGGACCGCGTGTGAAAGGGGCGGTAAATGGACATCCTCATTCCCATCATCGGAGTCGTCTGCATTGGACTTCTTATCTATTACATCTACATTCTGATGAGGAGTGATTCGTAAACTATGGACGCTGCGATTCAGTACATCTTGTACTTTGCCGTACTCGTCGTCCTGGCCGTTCCGCTCGGTCGGTTCATGGCCCATATCATGGATGGTGAGCATACGTTCCTGTCGCCTGTGATTGCTCCTGTGGAGCGTGGCGTCTATCGTCTGCTTCGCATCGACGCGGCAGAACAGATGGGGTGTAGGCGCTATCTGGCGAGCGTGCTGGTCTTTTCGGGGATCGGCCTCGTGACTCTTGTGGCACTCCAGGCGCTTCAGTCCTTCTTGCCAGGCAATCCCCAGCACCTGCCGGGTGTGTCATGGGACCTGTCGTTCAATACGGCTGCTTCCTTCATAACCAACACCAACTGGCAGTCCTACTCCGGTGAGACCACCCTGTCCTACCTTGTGCAGTTCATGGGTCTCACTGTGCAGAACTTCGTTTCCGCTGGCACCGGTATCGCGGTCATGTTCGCGCTGATCCGCGGCTTCCGTCAGGTCAAGGAGCAGGGTCTGGGTTCCTTCTGGGTCGACCTCACCCGCACCGTCCTGTATGTGCTCATCCCGCTGAACCTCGTGTTCGGCATCTGCCTGGCTGCCGGTGGCGTTATCTCCAATTTTCAGCCGGCTCAGAAGGCTGAGCTCGTAGAGCCCGTCGCTGTTCAGCCTAATGCAGACGGCGGCTGGAGCGTCATCGACGGCGCCCAGATTGAGGGCGACACGGTCAAGGTCGACGGCAAGGTTGTCGAGGGCGCGCGCGTGGTTACCGAGCAGTTCCTGCCCCAGGGTCCCGCGGCTCCTCAGGTCGCCATCAAGCAGTCCGGCACCAACGGCGGCGGCTTCTTCGGCGTGAACTCCGCCCATCCGTATGAGAACCCCAGTGCCTTCACCAACATCATCGAGATGACCAGCCTGCTGCTGATCCCGGCCGCCTGTTGCTTCGCCTTCGGTATCGGCGTCAAGAACACCAAGCAGGGCAAGGCCATCTTTGCCGCCATGTTCATCCTGCTGGTGATCTTCACCGGCATCATCGCCGTCAACGAGCATGCGGGCACCCCGCAGCTGGCCGATGGCGGAGCGGTCAATATCGAGATGACCGACGGCCAGGCCGGCGGCAACATGGAGGGCAAGGAGAGCCGTTTCGGTATCGCCTCCTCTTCTACCTGGTCCGCTTTCACGACGGCTGCTTCCAACGGCTCGGTTAACTCCATGCACGACTCCTACACCCCGCTGGGCGGTTTTGTCCAGATGCTCCAGATTGCTCTGGGCGAGGTCGTCTTCGGCGGCGTGGGCTGCGGCCTGTACGGCATGATCGGCTTCGCCATCCTCACAGTGTTCATCGCCGGCCTCATGGTCGGACGCACGCCTGAGTTCCTGGGCAAGAAGATCGAGCCGGGCGAGATGCGCTGGGCAGTTGTCCTGTGCTTGGCAACTCCGTTTGCCATTCTGGTGTGCTCGGCCATCGCCTGCATGGTGCCCGGTCTTGCCGACCAGCTCAACAATGGTGGCGCGCACGGCTTCTCCGAGGCGCTGTATGCCTTCACCTCATGCGGCGGCAACAACGGCTCGGCGTTTGCAGGCATGAACTGCAACATTCCCTGGATCAACGTCATGCTCGGCCTCGAGATGCTGTTCGCCCGCTTCATGCCTATCATCGGTACGCTGGCTATCGCCGGCTCGCTGGCCAAGAAGGGCAAGGTCGCCGAGAGCGCCGGTACCCTGTCTACCACCAACGGCATGTTCGTATTCCTGCTCGTGTTCATCGTTCTGCTGATCGGTGCCCTGAGCTTCTTCCCGGCCCTGGCGCTTGGCCCCGTTGCCGAGTTCTTCCAGATGATTGCGTAAAGGAGGGCGCAGATTTATGACTATGCAAAAAGACATGATGGGCCGCGCGGTCCGCGACTCGTTTGCCAAGCTGGATCCTCGCGTCCAGATTCAAAACCCGGTCATGTTTCTGGTGTGGCTTTCCGCCGTCATGACCTCCGTCCTGGCCGTCGCTTCCATTTTCGGTGTGCAGGACGCGGGTGTGCCCACCTACTATGTGGTCGCCATCGCGGTCATCCTGTGGCTTACCGACCTGTTCTCGAACTTCGCCGAGGCGCTTGCCGAGGGTCGCGGTAAAGCCCAGGCCGATTCCCTGCGTGCGGCCAAGAAGGATGTCGAGGCCCATCGCATCGAGTCCGTTGAGGACAAGGAGCACTTCACCGTCGTTCCCGGCACCGAGCTCACGCGCGGCGACCTGGTGATCGTACGCGCCGGCGAGCAGATTCCCGGCGACGGCGACGTCATCGAGGGCGCTGCTTCCGTTGACGAGTCCGCCATCACCGGCGAGTCCGCCCCCGTGGTCCGCGAGGCCGGCGGCGACCGCTCTGCCGTTACCGGCGGTACCACGGTGCTGTCCGACTGGATCATCGTCAAGATCTCCAGTGAGCCCGGCCAGAGCTTCCTGGACAAGATGATCGCGATGGTCGAGGGTGCCGCGCGCAAGAAGACCCCTAACGAGATCGCTCTGGAGATCTTCCTGGTGGCCCTCTCCATCGTCTTTATCCTGGTCACGCTGGCCCTGTATTGTTACTCCTGCTTCTCGGTCGGTCTTAACGACATGGACAACCCCACGGCCGTGACCACGCTCGTGGCGCTGCTCGTGTGCCTGGCTCCTACTACCATCGGCGCCCTTCTTTCCGCCATCGGCATCGCCGGCATGAGCCGTCTGAACGAGGCCAACGTGCTGGCCATGTCCGGCCGCGCCATCGAGGCCGCCGGCGACGTCGACATCCTCATGCTCGACAAGACCGGCACCATCACCCTGGGTAACCGCCAAGCCGCCGAGTTCATCCCGGTCGACGGCATCGATCCCGCGGAGCTGGCCGATGCCGCCCAGCTTTCCTCGCTGGCCGACGAGACCCCCGAAGGCCGTTCCATCGTCGTGCTCGCCAAGGAGCAGTTCGGTCTGCGCGGCCGCACACTCGAGGATAAGGGTATGGAGTTCATCCCCTTCACCGCGGCGACCCGCATGTCCGGTGTGAACTACGAGGGCAATGAGATCCGCAAGGGCGCTGCCGATTCCGTGCGCACCTATGTGGAGGCAGCCGGTGGCGTGTTCTCCCAGGAGTGCGACGAGGCCGTCGAGCGCATCGCCAAGGCCGGCGGCACCCCGCTGGTCGTGACCAAGAACTGCCGCGTGCTGGGCGTCGTCTACCTTAAGGACATCATCAAGTCCGGCGTGAAGGAGAAGTTCGCCGACCTGCGCAAGATGGGCATCAAGACCATCATGGTGACGGGCGACAACCCACTCACCGCCGCGGCAATCGCCGCCGAGGCCGGCGTTGACGACTTCCTGGCCGAGGCCACCCCTGAGGGCAAGCTCGAGAAGATCCGCGAGTTCCAGCGTGAGGGCCACCTGGTCGCCATGACCGGCGACGGCACCAACGACGCGCCGGCGCTGGCGCAGGCGGATGTCGCCGTGGCCATGAACACGGGCACCCAGGCTGCCAAGGAGGCCGGCAACATGGTCGACCTCGACTCCAGCCCCACCAAGCTCATCGAGGTCGTGCGTATCGGCAAGCAGCTGCTCATGACCCGCGGTTCGCTCACGACCTTCTCGGTCGCCAACGACATGGCGAAGTACTTCGCTATCATCCCGGCCCTGTTCTCGCCGATCTACCCGGGCCTTGGCGCGCTCAACATCCTCGGTCTGGCAAGCCCGCTGTCCGCGGTTCTTTCGGCCATCATCTATAACGCGCTCGTTATCGTCGCGCTGATCCCGGCCGCGCTGAAGGGCGTTAAGTACCGCGAGGTCCCGTCCGGACAGCTGCTGACCCACAACCTGCTCGTATGGGGTCTGGGCGGCATCGTTGCCCCGTTCGCATTTATCAAGCTCATCGACATGCTGCTCGCGTTCTGCGGCATTATGTAAGTGGAGGTTTGTATGTTCAAAGGTATCGCATCGCGCGCACTTGGCGTGTTCGCGCTGTTTACCATCGTCTGCGGCCTGGGGTACACGCTCGTGGTGACCGGCGTCGTGCAGCTTGCGTTTCCGTACCAGGCGAACGGATCGCTTATTACGGTCGACGGCAAGGTTGTGGGTTCCGAGCTCATCGGCCAGAACTTCGATGACGAAGCCCACATGTGGGGTCGTATCCAGAACGTGTCAATTGTCGAAGGCGAAGACGGCGAGCTCATGGCGTATGGTGCCCCGTCCAACCTGTCCCCGGCGAGTGAGGAGTATCGGCAGCTGATAGATGCGCGCGTGAAGAAGATCCGCGCCGCCAATCCCGATGCCGATATGGACGCTGTGCCCGTCGACCTGGTGACGTGTTCGGGGTCCGGCCTCGACCCGGAGATCTCTCCGGATGCCGCCGAGTACCAGGTCCCGCGCCTTGCCAAGGCCACGGGCAAAAGTGAGGACGAGGTGCGCGACATCATCGCCGCGTGCACCAAGGGCCGTTTCCTCGGCGTGTTCGGCGAGCCCACGGTCAACGTGCTCAAGGTGAACCTTATGCTGGACGGCGCACTGTAGGTGAGGGAGTGGCGGATGAGGGCATGACTGACTATCTGAGCCCTCAATTCCACCCCGCCCATCAGTTGCGGTGAAATACGGACTGTTTTGGCTGTCAAAAGTCTCATCTACTCCGTATTCCACCGCAACTTTTTGGGGTTGAGCAGAGACTGGGGGAGCGCGTACGGTCGGGTTCTGCGCGGATACTGATACGATAGGTACGTCAGCAACTGCCGCCGAGCGGCTCAAATGAAAGGAACCCTGTATGGAGTCCTCTGCCTATCCAATGCTCTTTAGCCCGATCAAGGTCGGTACGACCGAGGTCAAGAACCGCGTCTTTATGCCGCCGGTGTCCACGAACCTGGCCGATCATGGCTATGTGACCGACGACTTGGTCGATCATTACCGTGCCCGTGCCAAGGGCGGCGTTGGCCTGATCATCACCGAGGTCGTGACGGTCGAGCCCACCTATACCTATCTGCCGGGTGACATGTGCTGCTACGACGACACGTTTATCCCTGGCTGGGAAAAGCTCGCCGCCGCCGTGCATGAGTATGGCTGCAAGATCATGCCGCAGCTCTTCCATCCCGCCTACATGGCCTTTAACATTCCGGGCACACCGCGCCTGATCGCTCCGTCCTTTGTGGGCCCGTCTTACGCCCGCGAGGCACCGCGCTCCATCACGGTTGACGAGATTCACGAGCTCACGCATCAGTTTGGCGACGCCGCCGTGCGTATGCAGAAGGCTGGTGTCGATGGCGTCGAGGTCCACGCAGCGCACGCTCACGGTATGCTCGGCGGTTTTTTGACTCCGCTCTACAACAAACGCACCGACGAGTACGGCGGCTCGCTCGACGCCCGCATGCGCTTCTTGCTCGAGGTCATCGCCGAGATTCGCGAGCGCTGCGGCAAGGACTTCATCATCGACGTCCGTATTTCGGGCGATGAGTACACCGATGGCGGCCTGACCCTCAACGACATGATCTACGTCTCGCGTCGCCTGGAGAAGGCCGGCGTCGACATGATTCATGTCTCGGGCGGCACCACCATCAAGCGCGGCTCCGCGATTCCCGCTGCCGGTACCCAGCAAGCCTCGCACGCCGCCTGCTCGCGCGAGATCAAAAAGCACGTCAACATTCCCGTTGCCACCGTCGGCCGCATCAACGAGGCCTGGATCGCCGAGGAGCTGATCGAGGACGGTGCTGCCGATATCTGCATGATGGGTCGCGCCAATCTGTGCGATGCCGAGTTCTGCAACAAGGCCGCTGCCGGCAACGCCGACGACATCCGCCCCTGCATTGGCTGCCTGCGCTGCCTGAACGGCATTATGTTCGGCAAGCGCATCTCCTGCACTGTCAACCCGGACGTGGAGCGCGACGAGGCCGGTTACGAGCCTGCCGCCGAGGCCAAGAACGTACTGGTTGTGGGCGCTGGTCCTGCGGGTATGGAGGCAGCCTACATTGCCGCCAAGCGCGGCCACAACGTGGTGCTCGTGGATAAGCAGGATGAGCCGGGCGGCGAGATGCGCATCGCGGCCGTTCCGCCGGCAAAGCAGGAACTCACCCGCGTGATCAAGTATCAGTACCGTCGCCTGGCCGAGGCGGGCGTGAAGTGCGTCTTTGGTACCGAGCTTACTGCCGAGGACATTCAGCGTGACTACGCGGGCTACGAGGTCGTCCTGGCTTATGGCGCCGAGCCCATCGCCCCGGCCTTCATGCAGGGCTTTAAGCAGGTTATGACAGCTGACGACCTGCTGGGCGGCAAGGCTTTCCCGGGCAAGAAGATCGTCATCGTGGGCGGCGGCACCGTCGGTTGCGAGACGGCCGATTACCTGGCCCCGTTGGTCAACGACCTGTCGCCGGCCAATCGCGATGTCACCGTTATCGAGATGACCAAGACGCTCGCCGCCAACGAGGGCGGCGCCGGTCGCGCGGTGCTCATCACGCGCATGCTCTCCAAGGGCGTCCACGTGCTGACCGAGGCCAAGGTGACCGAGATCACAGAGGACACCATCAGTTACGAAAAGGATGGCGAGGTCCACACCATCACCGGTGCCGATACGCTGGTGCTTGCCATGGGCTATCGTCCCAATACCAAGCTGGCCGAAGACCTTGCCGCTGCCGGTGTTGCCACCCACGTGCTGGGCGATGCCAACAAGTGCGGCAACATCCGCGACGCCATCGGCGATGGCTACAAGGTTGCCTGCGAGCTCTAGTCAACTCCTTGATGCATGGGGGACCTGTCTCCGCGGCGTCAGTCGGTAGATAGCAAAAAGCGGCGGTCGTCCCGTACATGGGACGACCGCCGCTTGCGTTAGCTGCAATAGGTCGTGCGATTAGAGGCCCAGGATCTCCTTGACCTTGGCGATGATGGCCTCGTCGGTTGCGTTGGCAAAGAAGTACTCCTGGAAGTGTTCGCCGGCAAGTGCGCCCTTCACCAGGTCCTGATCGATCTCGCCCAGAACGTCGACGAGCGGACGCATAGTCACAGCGCGGACGCCGTCGAGGATCTTCTTGTTGCGCTGCTCGGGCTCAACACGCTCGGCAGGATAGCCGTTGCCCGAACCAAAGCCAAAGAGCTTCTCAAAGGTGTACTCGAGGTTGAGCTCCTGGCCCCAGCCGTTCTTGAGGGCGAAGGGCATGGCGACAGCGTTACCGTCGTTGACCTGGGCAAAGGTGTAGGCATCGAGCGGGTCGGCAACATGGCCGCACAGCACGCCGGGGAAGGAGTTGCAGGCGAGCATGGCGCCCTCGCCGGTGCCACAGCCGGTCACGACGTAGTCGGCAGCGCCGGAGTTGAGCAGCACGGCGGCCAGGATGCCGTTCTGCACATAGGTGAGGGGCTTGGAGTCGGCGTCGGCATACATGCCATAGTTAAAGACGGTGTGGCCCATGGGCTCGACAACCTTCTTAAGGGCAGCCTCGATCATAGGGTTCTTGGAGTTCTGAGAGTTTTCGTTGATCAGAGCGATTTTCATTGCGAATTACCTTCCTATTTCTAACTTGCGGTGGAATACGGACTGTTTTGCCTGATAGAAGCCAAAACCAATCCTTATCTCACCGCAACTCAAATGAAAAACGAGTGGATGAAACCTGATGTGGGCAGTTGCGGTGACGCTTATTGAGGCTGCTTTCCAATGTATGCGAGGATGCCGCCGTCGACGTAGAGGATGTGGCCGTTGACGAAGTTCGACGCGTCGGAAGCCAGGAACACGGCGGGGCCCTTCAGGTCCTCGGGCGTGCCCCAACGGGCGGCCGGCGTCTTGGCAATGATGAACTGGTCAAACGGGTGGCGGCTGCCGTCGGGCTGCGTCTCGCGCAGCGGTGCGGTTTGCGGCGTGGCGATGTAGCCGGGCCCAATGCCGTTGCACTGGATATTGGCCTCGCCAAACTCCGAGCAGATGTTCTTGGTGAGCATCTTCAGGCCGCCCTTGGCCGCGGCATAGCCGGCGATGGTCTCGCGGCCCAGCTCACTCATCATCGAGCAGATGTTGATGATCTTGCCGTGGCCCTTGGCGATCATGC
>CABSZR010000021.1 GCA_902482185.1 uncultured Collinsella sp.
TCGCGGCCCTCCTCGGGGCGGAAGATATTCTTAAAGTCCTTGCCGGCGAGGTGACCGAAAAGGTTAGCTACGACGATCTTTCGGGCACGGTGCATGTGGGCGACAAGGTGGGCAGCGTTACGCTCAAGCAGGACGGCACCAAGATCGCCGTCATGGACCTGGTTGCTGACGAGGAAGGCGCAGGGCCGAATCCCATTGAGTGGCTCCTTGTGAAGCTCGACCGCCTGGGCCGCCGCATCGACAACCGCCCACTTGCGGCAGAGAGCGAGACCGTAGCCAAGGCTCCTGAGATGTAGGGCTGGGGGAACATTACATTTGAGATTGGAGAGGCGTCCAACGGGCGCCTCTTTTTGAATACCTCTTAAACGGGATGCGTCAGAATCACCAAAGCGACATTGCTAGCCGTTTACCTTCGCTGTGTCTTTTCGGACCTTGAAAACGGGTCCACCGGGCATGCTAGTAGATCCTTTCGACCTCCTTGGTCAAGGCCCTGAAAAGATCCCCAGCTGAGGGGTCTGCCCCAGGACACAGCGATTGCCAGGCACCCGTTTCTCCGATGGTGCCCGCACTCGTCATAACAAGATCGTCGCTCCGCCTGCGAATGGAGACACTAACGGAGCGGCCTTTATGGAACCCATGGATATCGACTTTATTTATGCGCCCATCAGCTAGATAACTAATCATGACATTGATGCTGTCACCATACTCCGGCAATTCGAAGCCGTGGGAATCCATCAATAGCTTCACGTCCTGATGGTAAATGCGGGCCTCGACGACATTCTTGGGCATCTTCCCCGTCTTTGTTGGAGAGCAAAAGCTGATGCTTGGCTCCTCTTCGCTCATGCCTCGGTCAAACCTAAGCATGCACGGGCATACCGACTCAATGGTTCGCAAGGCGTCCGCCGCGACCTTTTCCTCGGTAAACATCTCCACGTCGATGCCGTTTTCTTCCATATAGGCACGGTTTTTACGTTGAAGCTCTAGCCGAGCCGCAGCCTCCCCATCTCCACGCTGTTCCCAATTTCCGGAGTCGGCGACATTTCGATCGAATGTAGAATCAACGGAACATGGCGCTTGCTGTTGAGTCTGATCACTGTCGCCGAGACGCCTTAGCTCGGAGCGTCTCATCAGTAGTGTCACAATATCAAACAGCCAACCAAATCCAAAAAGGCCAAAGGTAAAGAGATATAGAAAGAAGCTACCCCACATCCGTGCATACGCCCTATGAGCGCCCGACCACCCAAGAAGGAAGCATAGCAAAAGCGCCTTGCTTGCCCTGTCAACCGACGTAATCTCTCGAGTGAGAGATTTCTGTTCAGGCTTCGCCAAAGGTGTAATTTCATGCGATGAAACAGTAATTGAGGACGTCCTTGACGCCGAGCTCCGAGCGCCTGATTTAGCAACAGCGCGAGCGACATCCCCAACTCCGACGGTCGTTCTGCTGTATACGGCATTGTAAGCAGCCTTCTTCGGATTTTTGATCCACCCCATGCCCTTCTTACCATAGCCGGGGATTATCGCCCGCTTTACCGCGCGCTTCGCTCTGCCGGTCGTTCTTGCCTTGAGTGATGTCTTTAGATTCGGCTTACGCAGCCCGACCTTTACCATATTTCTACTCCATCCCCTCGGAACCCCACACCGGGGTGCACGAGCACGCCTGGGTCTCCCCGTTTTCAAGCGCCCCGTGTTTGCCTAATGCTCACGCCCTTTCGGACTCTAATCCCCAGCTGCCATTCTTGATAATAAAAAAGGGCCCCAAATGGGACCCTTCTTCAAAGTCATACTGGCGGAGAGCTGGGGATTCGAACCCCAGATGCCCTTTTGGGGCATACTCGCTTAGCAGGCGAGCACCTTCGGCCTCTCGGTCAGCTCTCCGTAACAGCCGTTCTATAGTAACCAAACAGCCGAAGTTGGGCAAGGGGAATTTTGAGGCGTTTCCTCTTTTACCTCTCTTTTACCAGTAAACGTCTCAGTCAATCATCTCAACCTGTAACATCTGCAGGCCGTAATCCCCTCCAGATGTTACAGGTTGAGACAAAGATACAAGGACGGCCCCAGCGACAACGCGGACAGCCCATTCTTTATTAGTCCTCTCGAACGGTCTCCAACAGATAATCGCGCATGTACGGAATTGCAAACGAAACACAGCCATAGCCCGCGGGCTCAATCAACCCCGCATCGATCAGACGCTTGCGATATGACCCAACTTTGTTCGCCGACAAACCCATCTTCTTGGCGATATCGCCGTTGGCGATATCGACGCCCTCGCATTGAGCCATCGCCGCGAGATACTGAAACTGCCGTTCCGACACCCTGCGCAGCGCTGGGGCAATCACCATAGCATTAAAGCTATCAAGAGCCGCCTGGATACCCTTACGAGCCGCCTCTTCGCTCACGCTCTCCGCCCCACTGCGCGCAGCAACCTGCCAAGCGTAATATCCGACCAGCTGGACCATAAAGGGATAGCCTGCCGAAGCTTTTGTTAATAGCTCAGCGGCACCTTTGTCGAGCTCCTTGCCCGCTCGTCTCATCGTATCCTCAAACGATCCGCCAACTTCAAAATCGGAAAGCCGAGTAAGTTCAACATGTTTGGCTCGCTGAAGGAACGTCAACGTATCATCCACCACCACGCCATCTACCGATGTCGGCAGCCCGGCGAAAGCGAAAGCGACATTCGCTCCTTGGCGGATCAAGAGCTGCATCTCATTGCCTAGCTCGCGCATTTCCTCAGTTGAGGCATCCTGGATCTCGTCGAGCGTAATGAGCAGACCACCGCGCTTCGCAGCATCGTACATCGCCTCGCCCAGATGAGAGGCCGACTTCGACATCTCCATGGAGCCAAGGCTGACCCCTAAAATCGATGGGGAAATCGAGATTGATTCAAGACGAACGTTTCGCTGCAGAGCCTCGAGGATTCTATTGCAAAAACCAGCATTGGAGGCAACGTCAACGACCTCGAATCCTTTTTTGCGTGCAAGGTCACCCAATGCATTAAGGAGCACCGTTTTACCTGTGCCTCGGACGCCCGAGATGCGCATGAGTCGATCGGGGGCACCAGGACCATTCTCAAGAGCCTCGGCAAAGTCATCCAAAACAGTGTCCCGTCCGATAAGCTCAGGCGGATTCATGCCCGCCGTTGGCTTAAAGGGGTTAACAGCTTTCGTCATTCTGCCCTCCTCTGCTAGTTTTAACAACTTTAACAAAGTTTAGCAACTTTAGCAGAGTTTAACAGTTTTAGCAGGCTCGGCGGCTTTATGCCTTACCAATCCTGCCGGGTCCTCCCGCCCGCGCCGATACAAATAGCGCGGTGCGGCCCCTCTATATCGCCCCTACCCCAGCGAGCGGTTGAGGGAGCCGAGCTCGTCGTTACCCATGGTGCGCCACATTTGGAAGATGCAACCGCGTGCAAGGAAAAAGAAGCCGTTGTCGACCAGTTGCACGGCGGCATCCGCCAGCTGATTCGTCACGGCGGACACTGGCGGCAGCTCAAGTCCAGCCGTGCGGATGGTCTCGACCGCTTCCTCGAACGTCGGCGGCTCGCTGACGCCCATCTCGTTCATGAGGCCCTGCATTTCTTCCAGCGCGCTGCTGCCCGATTCCTCACCGCGCGGCACTAGACGGTAACAAGCCAGCGCCAGGTCGAGCTGATCGCAATTCCAATAGGCAAACGCCAAGCGGTAGAACAGGTAGCCAATTGCAGAACGATCGCTGGCAATACGTAGGCCGTGGCGCGCCACCTCGATAATCTCGTCAAAGCGCTCCAGACGCGCAAGCACGTTGATGAGCGCAAAGTGCGATTGCATGGACGAGCGCGCCAGATCGTAAAGATGGCGCACCTCGGGCAGCGCTCGTTCAAAGTCCTCTTGCTCGGCGTAAAAGCTGCAGATCTCGTGCTGGGCAAAGTACAGCGCATCGGGCGCACGAAGGATTCGCACAGAGTCGTCTTCTTCCAACACCGGTAACACCATGCGCACCAGCTGGTTATCGCAAAACTGCGTTTGAACCGGACCTGTCGCCAAAAGCTCGGCGACAGTGCACTTAGCCTCCAACTCCTCGACAAGACGGGAAAAGCCTTCAAAAGCACCTGTACGGTCTACTTTTGCCTGCTCGCGCAATTCAACAACACGGGCCACGTATGGGTCGTCGTCCTCTTCCATGACCTCCAACTCGTCAGCCGTATCGGCAAGCAGCAGATCGCGCAGCGCCGGCGGCAGTGTGCGATGGTCATCACGCGGACGAGCATGAACCTCCGCAGGCTCAATCGTCTCCGGAGCGGTTGACTCATACGCCTCAAGCACACGCTTGCACGGCATATCGTCCATGTCCATGCTCTCAAGATCCTTGGCGACAGGCACGCAATCGGCCAGATAGGCCGCGCGCCCAAAGAAATACGTTGCGACAACGCGCTCGTCCTGCTCACTGTCGGGAGCAGCAATCTGCACATAGCAGCGCGTGATGCAGGTGCCCGCGGCAAAACACGCTGCCGCAAGCGTGAGTGCCACGCGCGCATCGTGCTCCGCGGCCCAGATCGCGCGCGTGTCCTCGTCCAGCTCGCGCCAGGCGTCATCCTGAGCGTCGTATTCACGTTGCGGCATGGCATCAACGACAGACCGCCCAAACCGAACGAGCATAATCCCCTCGGCAACGTTTACTCGATAGGTATAGTCGAGCCGTGTGACCACGTTGAGCGCCTCAACGATTCGCGCAAAACGGGTGCGCACGTCCCACTCGCCGCCCGGCTGGCAAGCCACCGTACCCGGTTTGCCCCACGGGTTATCGCTCGAGGCCGTATCGAGCAGTCGGGGAACATCGTTGGTCGTCTTGGCGATATGCCACGAATCAAAGAGCGCGCAGCCCTCAAGGCTCGGCGAGGATGCCGCAGGGACCAATCCGGCCCCGATGCGCTCAAGGATGCCGGAGAGGCGGTTGAGACGGCACTCGATGGCAAGCAGCATGTCAATCTCGTCCTGGTCCAAAAGGCTACGATCAAAATTGAGATAGAAAATCTTTGAGCGATCAATGCGAGCCAGGCTCATCTCGGACTTGGCAGCGATGGTGCGCAGGCGGGGCAAGTCAATTTCGCTCATAAGGGCGGCGGCATAGCGCTCGATACCGCTCGGATTCTCGGCATGGTCAACGCGGTAAAGCAGCGTCTCGATAGCATCGGGGAGCGGTGCCGTGTTAAAGCCCAAAAACACCTCGACCGGCTCGGGCAACTTTACGAGCTTGATCTTGTCGACAACGTTTTGCATACCCTCGTCGAGTCCGCCGGCGTCCGCCGTGTTCACAATAGCGCTTTCGGAGTTGGCAAATATCACGTAGCGCAAGAACATCGAGGCCATGAACTCGCCGTAAGGAAGGGCGCGGGTCGAATTCCATGTCTCGTGGTCGGACTGCTCGCGCATGGGGCCTTCGGGAGAGCCGGCAGTTCGCGCACACGCGCGCATTGCACCGTTAGCTTCCCTCACCATAATCTCGCCAATACTGGAATCGGACTCGTGAAGGACCAGCTCCATGTCAGGGTCCTCGGGCAACGGTACTTCCCGAACAGGGCGGTCAACCTTATAAACCTAGCCGGACACGCTCACGTAGCCTAAGAGCGATATGTGAGGTTTGCCGACGAATTCGACGACATAGCACGACTCTTTGGGGTCCTCGCCAAAGACTTTCCAGACAACACCATATGAGCGCCCCGCAGGCTGCTCTGGCATCGATGGAAAACGCTTTTTGGGGTCGAGAAACCTGAGCTTGTATGTCGGACGCTCTGCCACGAAATATCACCCTGATCGGTCGTCTAGAGAAGGAGCGGTCGCGGATAGGCCGCGATACCTACTCGGAATCTTACACGAGTCGATAAGAAATCGTCCGCTTCACGCCCGCGCCTCGACCGAGGTTCGAATCCATGCAGCGGCGACATAAAAGAAAAGCCCCCGTTGCCGGAGGCTTCAAGTTCAATTGGTGCGGCGTATAGGATTCCGCGCATCCGCTGCGCGGATCCGCACCGGCTTCGCCCGCCTGCCGGCGGACTCGCCCGCTCGCTAAAAACGCTCCGCGTTTTCTTGACGCTCGCGCCTCGAACGAGGTTCGAATCTCCGCAATGCCCCCGTAAAGGAAAAGCCCCCGTTTCCGGAGGCTTAAAACTCAATTGGTGCGGCGTATAGGATTCGAACCTATGACGTTCTGATTCGTAGTCAGACCCTCTATCCAGCTGAGGTAACGCCGCAGCGCAAGACATATAAAACCACTTTAGCTTATTGGAGTCAAGCACAATCTCAAACTTTTTTGTGAAACGCAGTTTTGTCATGCTGCTCCGCATATACCGCTGTTCCCCGTACGATCGATTGGCTTTTCGATCACGTCAAACTTGGCATCAAGTTCCCTCAGGAGCGATCTCACCCGCTGGGCACAATCATAATCGGCAAACGAGATGCTCAGCATGCGCGCGACCTGGTTGGAAGTCCCAACTCCATAGAAGTGCTCCAGCGCCACAAGTCCCTCGTGCGTCACAAAGGTCTCGACCACATGCGGCGACTCCTCAAAGCACCATTGGGTCAACGGACCCTCACTCGTCTGCCGAACCACCAGGCCGCCCATGCCAGACGGCTCACACGTTACAAGCAGGTACTCCCCGCCCTCGTCGCTCTCAAACAAAACCACCCGATCATCAAACAGCCCCATCGCGTCCCCTTTCTCTCGCTCTTATTTAGCAAAAGCATAGCAGGTAGATGGCTGTATACAGAACAGTTGTTCGTGTGTTTTCTATTGAGCTGTCCGCACGGCATGGTATGGACCTGCGCACGAAATAGGGCGCCCCCGAAGGAGCGCCCTTGCATATCCCCTATGCAGCCAACTTACGCGACCGGCTCGATCTTCTCGAGACCACCCATGTAAGGACGCAGGACCTCGGGAATCGTGATGGTGCCGTCGGCGTTCTGGTAGTTCTCCAGAATGGCGGCCATGGTGCGGCCGGCCGGCAGGCCGGAACCGTTGAGCGTGTGCAGGTAGCGCGAACCCTTGAAGTTCTCGGGGTCGCGATACTTGATGTTGGCGCGACGGGCCTGGAAGTCGCCGCAATTGGAGCAGGAGCTGATCTCCTTGTAGGCGTTGTAGCTCGGCAGCCAGACCTCGATGTCGTAGGTCTGACGGGCAGAGAAGCCCAGGTCGCCGGTGCACAGGCTAATCACGCGATACGGAAGGCCCAGCTGCTGCAGCAGGTACTCGGCCTCGGCGGTCATGCTCTCGAGCTCATCGTCGGACTCCTCCGGCTTAGCGAACTTGACCATCTCGACCTTGTCGAACTCGTGCTGACGGATGATGCCGCGGGTGTCGCGACCGGCGGAACCGGCCTCCTCGCGGAAGCAGGGAGTGAAGGCGGTGTAGCGACGCGGCAGAGTGTCGGCATCGAGGACCTCGCCGGCATGCAGGTTGGTAAGCACGACCTCGGCGGTGGGGATCAGGAAGTTATCGCCCGAGACGTGATAGGCGTCGTCCTCGAACTTGGGCAGCTGACCCGTGCCAAACATGGTCTGACGCTTGACGACGATGGGCGGCCACCACTCCTTAAAGCCACGGCTGGTGTGCGTGTCAAGGAAGAAGTTGATGAGGGCGCGCTCCAGGCGGGCGCCAGCGCCACCGAGAACGGTAAAACGGCTGCCGGAGAGCTTGTTGCCGCGCTCGAAGTCGAGGATGTCCAGATCGGTGCCCAGATCCCAGTGCGGCTTAAAGTCGAAGTCGAACTCGCGCGGGGTGCCCCAGCGACGACGCTCGATGTTCTCGTCCTCGTCCTTGCCGTACGGCGTGGCCTCGCAAGGAATGTTGGGCAGGTGAGCCATGAAGTCGTACTGCTCCTGCTCGAGAGCAGTGCGGCGCTCGGCCAGACCGTCAATCTTCTCGTTGACGGCGCGCACGGCCTCCTTGGCGGCCTCGGCCTCGTCCTTCTTGCCCTCCTTCATCAGGGCGCCGATCTTCTTGGACTCGGCGTTGCGCGTAGCCTGGAGCTCCTCGACCTCGGTGATGACGGCACGACGCTCGTCGTCGAGCTCAAAGAACTTCTCGCGATCCCAAGACGTCTGGCGGTTAGCCATGGCGACATCGATGGCATCGGGGTTCTCGCGAACAAACTTGATATCAAGCATTAGATCCTCCGGCGATATACATTCCATTTAGGTTGCAACCTTGTACATGTATGGGCAAGTATATACTTATGAGCGTTTACGACCCAACTCAACTACGCAAGAAGGCACCCAATGGACGCAGTTTTTTCCTTTTTGTTTGGCACCCGCACCGGTTTTGCCATCCTTTTCGCCGGCGGCATCCTGTTATTTGCGATTCTTGCCTTTGTAATGGAGAAGCGTACCCATAAGATGTACGTCGACCGCGGACCCAAGTCCGAGGATGAGGAAGACAGCTTCTGGGACTAACCTGCCAAAAAGGGACAGGTTTATTTTGGTCTGTTTTATCTGGGCAAACGCAAGCGCCCCGCAACTGGAATTGAGCCAGTCGCGGGGCGCTTTTCGCTAAAAGGACAAAACCGCAGAAAATACCTGCCAAAAATAAACCCGTCCTTTTTTTGGTCGGTTTTACTGGAGAGTTGCGTCGATTGCCTTGACCAGGGCGCTGCGCATGCCAGCATCCTCGAGCGCGACGACGCCCTTGATGGTGGCGCCGCCGGGTGAGCATACGGCATCCTTCATCGCCGCAGGATGCTGGCCAGTTGCAAGCTGCAGCTTTGCCGTACCTAGCACCATCTGGCTCACAATGCGATAGGCATCGGCGCGCGGGATACCGTGCTTGACGGCCGCGTCGCCCAGGGCCTCGATCGCCATGGCAACAAATGCCGGTGCGCAACCGCCCACGGTACCGCCCACAAACAGCAGACTCGAATCGAGCTCGACCACCGTGCCAAGCTTTCCGAGCAGACCGAGCACCGTGGCACGCTGCTCATCGCTAAGCGTGGAAGCCTTCTCGCAAGCGATAACGCCCTCGCCCACCGAAACCGGCGTGTTGGGCACCGTCGAGATATGCGCGACACCCGGCAGGACCTTTTCCCACTTGGCGCTATCCCAAGTCCAGGCAACCGAAAGGACAACCTTGTCGGCAAGAGTGTCCTTAAGCGGAGCGAAGACCTTCTCGATCATGTACGGCTTGACCGCAGCAACCACGATATCGGATGCGGCGACAACCTCCGCCGCGTCACGACAGGCAACCATCCCACGCGCCTCACAACGCTCAACCAAGGCGTCGTAGTGGCCCGCGCAGGCGCACATATCGCTCGCAGCCACACCGGCGGCGATCCAGCCATCGGCCATAGCGCTCGCCATATTGCCAAAACCGACAAATCCAATCTTCATATCTCATAGTCCTCTCAGACACGTTCTTCAAAACGAAAGCTATTGTCCCACGGCATTGTTTCGTATTGCCGACCTATTTGTGATACGGCTCGCCACGGCTGATCTTGCAGGCGCGATAGATTTGCTCCAGCAGCACCACGCGCGCCAAGTTATGCGGCAAGGTAATACGTCCAAAGCTGAGCATCTCGTCGGCTCGTGCGCGTACATCATCGCTCACGCCGTCCGATCCGCCAATCACAAAGGCGATGTCGCTGTTACCACGCAGCATAAGATCGTCGAGCCGCGCCGAGAGTTCCTCACTCGAGCGCTCTTTGCCCTCAATGGCCAGCAAGATCACATGTGCTCGAGGTGGCAGGGCTGCAAGTATCGCCGCCCCCTCCTTGTCGCGCGCGGCATCCACGCCGCCCGCCTTGGCCGGATCGATATCGGCAACCTCGCGCATATCTACCTTGGCATAGGCGCCTAGGCGTTTGGTGTATTCGGCGCACGCGTCCTTCCAAAAGCGCTCCTTGAGCTTACCGACGCAAACGACGGTGTATTTCACGCGCGTCTACTCCTTCGAATCGTTTTGAACTTTGCTGGCGGTCAGCATCTGCTCGAACATCGAGGCCGACTGCGAAAAGTCGCTCGGCAGCACGACCGTCGAGGTTTTACCCGTGCGAGCGAACTCCGTCATCATCTCGGACCACTGCGTAAACATGAACAGTTGGTTGGCCTCGTCATTGCCGACACCCGTCTCCTGGATGATCTCGAGCGAATCTTTGATACCCAGCGCAATGGCCTTGCGCTGGTTGGCGATGCCCTCGCCCGCCTTTTCCATAGCCTCGGCCTCGGCGGTCGCCTCGGTGACGCGCTTGATACGGTCGGCCTCGGCGAGCTCCTGTGCCGCAGCGCGCTTGCGCTGGGCGGCGTTGATGTCGTTCATGGAGTTCTCAACCTCGGTCGGCAGTGCGATTTTGGTGATGAGCGTCGACACGAGGGTGAAGCCGTAGGCGGCCATCTGCTCGGAAACGGTAGCGTTGACATCCTTGGCGATGTCATCCTTCTTGGCAAAGACCTCATCGAGTGTGTAGACGGGGATCGAAGAGCGCAGGGCGTCGGTGATGAAGTCACGCATCTGGTCGACGGGCTCCTGCAGCATGTAGTAGCTCTTGTAGATACCCGAATCTGCCGGGCCGGCGCCCATGTCATAGCTCACGTGGTACTGAGCAGAGACCTCAAGGCCGATGGTCACGTTGTCCTGGGTCTTAACGTCGATGCCAAAACCGTTTTTCATGGTGCGCAGACTCACCGTGGCGGCCTTGCGGTCGATCACGGGCACCTTCATGTGGAAGCCCGCGTTGACGATGCGGTTAAACTTGCCCAGACGCTCGATGATCACGGCATGCTGTTGTTCAACGACATAGCAGGCGTTGGGAAGCAGCAGCAACAAAATGATGATGGGAATCAAAAGGCTGGTAAGGGCGGCAATGATACCGGACAACAGCATGGTCTCTCCTCTGATAGGCACACGTTGGCACTAGGATACCCGCACGAAGCAGCAACGTGACATCAACAAGAGGCCCATAACAAAAAAGCTCCCATTGCTGGGAGCTCTTTCATTTAATGGTGCGGGCGAAAGGACTTGAACCTTCATGGGGTTGCCCCCATACGGACCTGAACCGTACGCGTCTGCCAATTCCGCCACGCCCGCGTGCAGGAATTAGAATAACGGAGCGCCATCGCGAACGCAAGAACTATTTTTGAAAAAGTTTGCAGGCATTTTCCCAAGCTGCTCGCGCGATTGCCTCAGCATCCTCGCCGGTACGATCGACACGGTCGTTGACCAGCGTGTTTGCCGTGATAGAAATCATTGCCGGCTCGCACTCAAGACCACGAATGGGCTCCGGCGCCATATACGGGCAATCCGTCTCGAACAAAATGCGATCGAGCGGGGTTGCCGCAAATGCTTCACGCACGTCGTCGTTGCGCTTAAAGGTGGCCGCACCGCCATAGGCGATATAGCAGCCCAAATCCACAAAGCGCTCCATCGTGGCGCGGTCCTCGCCAAAACAGTGCAGCACACAACCAGCCTGGGGCACACCCACCTCGCGCAGTACGTTGTACGCATCAACGTGCGAGGTGCGCTCCCCATCCGAGTCCTCGTGACGCAGGTGCAGCTCCACCGGCACATTGCGGCGCACGGCAAGCTCGAGCTGGCGCGCCATGCAATCAATCTGCACGTTATGGGGTGCCGGCGCGATATCGTCGTCATAGTCCATGTGATAGTCCAGGCCGATTTCGCCAATACCGGCGCATAAGGGGTCATCAAGTGCCGCAACGACCTGTGCATGAACGTCGTCGGTATAGTCCGGCGCGCCATACGGATGCACGCCGGCAAGATACTTGATCTGCGGGATATCCTGCATCGGAAGAATCTCGCGCACCAGCCAGTCGCTATAGTCCGCCACGCTGCGCTTGTCGGCAATGGGGTCGAACATCGTCACCAACAGGTCGACGCCCGCGGCTTTGGCGTGCACGAGCGTCTCGGGCACATCCTTGCCCCAAAACGAAAGCAGATGTGCATGCGTGTCGGCAAGCGGCGCCAAGGGCACGGGACAAGCAACCGTCTTCTTTTTCTTGGTAAACGTCACGCGTTCGGCATTAGGCGTCATGGATTAGCTCCCGGGCCAGACGGACAAAGTCGGCAACATCGAGCGTCTCGGCGCGCGTGGTGGGTGCGATACCGCAAACCTCAAAAGCGGCATCGAGCACGTCCTTGGCAAAACCGTTGGCGCTCATGGAATTTCGGATGGTCTTGCGCCGCTGAGCAAATGCAGCGTCGATCACACGAGCCACGAACTCGCGATCGAGCCCCTCGGGCACCACGCCGTCAACACGGTCGATACGCACGACGGCCGAGTCCACGTGCGGCGCCGGCATAAAGCAACGCGGCGGCACCTCAAAGCGACCCGTAACC
>CABSZR010000022.1 GCA_902482185.1 uncultured Collinsella sp.
GTGTTTTCAGTTCGTCCAGCGCTGCCTGGTTTTTCTTCTGCGGGCCGGTGGCGACCATAACAATATTGTATCCATCCAGCCCCAGCTGCTTGGCAATGGCAACGGCGGTGTCGATATGGTCGCCCGTGATCATGACGGTGCGAATACCGGCGTCGTGGGCCTCGCGGATGGCGTCGGCGACCTCGGGGCGGACAGGGTCGATCATGCCAGACAGGCCGCAGAAGACCAGGTCGTGCTCGAGCGCAGCGGGGCTGCAGTCGCTCGGGACCTCGGTGTAGGTGCGGCTCGCCAGCGCCAGCACGCGCAGGGCCTCGTCAGCCATGGCCTTGTTGGCGGCCACGAGCTCGGCGCGACGCTCCTCGGTCAGCGGGACGACCTTTTCGCCCTCGTAGATATGGGTGCACAGGCCGATCACCACGTCGGGCGCGCCCTTGGTGTACTGCTCGTACTCGCTATCCAGGGTCTCGACGACCACGGACATCATCTTGCGGCCCGAGTCGAACGGGGCCTCGCCCACGCGCGGGTGCTCGGCAGTCAGGCCAGTAAGACCAGCCTTGCCGGCATCGTTGACGAGTGCACACTCGGTCGGCTCGCCCACGGCCTCGCCCAGTTCCTCGTCCCACTGGGCATCGGAGCACAGTGCCATACCGGCCAGGAACTTCTCCTTAGGCGCAGCGAGCTCGTGCTTGACGACGGTCATCTTGTTCTGGGTAAGGGTGCCGGTCTTGTCGGAGCAGATGGTCTGCGTGCAGCCGAGGGTCTCGACGGCAGAAAGCTTGCGGATAATCGCCTGGCGCTTGGCCATCTTGGTCACGCCAAGCGACAGCACGATGGTCACGACGGCGACCAGGCCCTCGGGGATGGCGGCGACGGCAAGCGAGACGGCGACCATAAAGGTGTCGAGCAGGGCAGTCGGGTCGGTGAGGACGTTGCCCACGCCGTGACGGATGATGTCGACGCCAAAGATGACGACGCAGATGACGATCACCATAATGGTGAGGATGCGGCTGAGCTCGGCAAGCTTCACCTGCAGCGGCGTAAGCTCTTCCTTGGCCTCGGCCAGGGCGCCGGCAATCTTGCCCATCTCGGTATCCATGCCGGTACCGACCACGACGGCGCGGCCGCGGCCGTACACCACGGTAGAGCCCATGTAGCACATGTTCTTGCGGTCGCCGAGCGGCACGTCATCGGTGCCCGCGGCAAGCTCGATCACGTTGGCGTGCTTCTCTACGGGCACGGACTCGCCGGTGAGTGCAGCCTCTTCGATCTTCATCGTGGCACTCTCGAGCACGCGGCAGTCGGCCGGAACGGAGTCGCCTGCCTCGAGCATGATCACATCGCCGGGCACGAGCTCGGCGCTCGGCAGGTGCACGAGCTTGCCGTCGCGCAGAACCTTGGACTGCGCGGCGCTCATCTCCTGCAATGCCTCGAGAGCTTCCTCGCTCTTGGCCTCCTGAACCACGCCCAGCACCGAGTTGACGATAACGACGAACATGATGATGGCGACGTCGGCAAAGTCCGCCTCGCCCTTGACCATGCCCGTGAGTGCACTGATGACGGCGGCAACGATCAGCATGATGACCATGGGGTCGGCCATCTGCTCAAAGAAGCGCTTCCACAACGGCGTCTTCTCGGCTTCCTCGAGCTTGTTAGGGCCTGTCTTGGCGAGGCGCGACGACGCCTCGTCGTTGCTCAGGCCGAGGTTCTCATCGACACCTTGGTCGCTGAGCACCTCCGCCGCGGCGGACAGGTATTCCTTTTGCATATAGAGTCCCCTCCTGGGATTCGGGCCACTCAGCAGATTGATGCCCGATCATAATTCCCAGGAGAAGGGCAAGGGCTCATCAAGGCTGCCGTGCTGAGCGGCAGTTGATAGTGGAGCTATGGTACCCCAAAGCAACGCGTCTAGCCAAAACAATCCATTTGGAAATACGGTCCATAAGCAACGGTGCAGACCGTGTGATGCTCAACATTGATAAAACGTTTTTTCTTCGGCGCATCGTCAAACTGAAATATCACCCAGATAGCAGCGGTCAGAACGGTTGGTAAAGATTTTTCATATACCGTTTTTACCGCAAAAAAAGAACTTCTAATTCGGCATACGGTCGATTTTTTGGGGTATTCGGACGCCATTTCGTTATAATCAACTCGGTTTTATTTCTTATGGTTTATCTATCAGCGCAAGACGATGTCAGATGGAGGTCTGAATGTACAAGCGCACTAAGATTGTATGCACCATGGGTCCCGCCTGCGATAGCGACGAGACCATCCGCGAGATGATCAAGGCGGGCATGAACGTCGCCCGTTTTAACTTCTCGCACGGCTCCTACGACGAGCACCACGGTCGCATCGAGCGCGTCCGTCGTATTTCCAAGGAGCTCGGTATGCCCGTCGGCATCCTGCTCGACACCAAGGGCCCCGAGGTCCGCACCGGTCTTCTGGTCGATGGCAAGAAGGTTGCCGTCAAGACCGGCGACAAGATCGTCGTCACCGCTCAGCCCACGACCGAGGATTTCCACGGCACCGCTGAGCACATCTCCCTCGACTACCTGGCTCTGCCCTCCGAGGTCGAGAAGGGCTCCCTCATCCTGATCGATGACGGCCTGGTCGCCCTCGAGGTCGAGTCCGTCGACGGCCAGGACATGACCTGCGTCGTCAAGAACGACGGCCTGATCGGCGAGCGCAAGGGCGTCAACATGCCCAACGTCAATATCTCGCTGCCCGCCATCACCGAGCGCGATCGTCAGGACATCCTCTTTGGCCTGACCGAGAACATCGACTACATCGCCGCTTCCTTCATCCGTGACGGCGAGTCCGTCCGCGGCATCCGCGAGCTTTGCCGCGAGAACGGTGGCGAGCACGTGACGATCTTCCCGAAGATCGAGTGCGCCCTGGGCGTCGAGAACTTCGACGAGATCCTCGAGGCTTCCGACGGCATCATGGTCGCCCGTGGCGACCTGGGCATCGAGATCAAGCCCGAGCTCGTTCCCCACATCCAGAAGGAGATCATCGCCAAGTGCAACGCGGCCTACAAGCCCGTTATCACCGCTACGCAGATGCTCGACTCCATGCAGCAGAACCCGCGCCCGACGCGCGCCGAGGTTGCCGACGTTGCTAACGCCATTTACGACGGCACCGACGCCGTCATGCTGTCCGGCGAGTCCGCTGCCGGTAAGTACCCGGTCGAGGCCGTCAAGATGCAGGCCAGCATTGCTCTCGAGACCGAGAAGTACCTCCCGGCTCACGCTCCGCTCGAGGTTCCGGCCGATGCTCACGGCACCCGCGTCGTCAACAACGTTGTGGGTATGTCCGCTGTGAACATGGCTACCACCGTTGGCGCCAAGTGCATCACCGTGCCGACGACCACCGGTCGTACCGCTCGCCTGATCTCGCACTTCCGTCCCAACATGCCGATCTGCGCGTTCTCCCGCCACGAGTGGGCCGTCCAGCAGATGATTATGTACTGGGGCGTTATCCCGCACCAGGCCGAGATTACCCAGGGCACCGTCAACGGCACGATCGTCAAGGCGATCGAGACCGCTAAGGAGCTCGGCTACGTCAAGGCCGGCGATCTGACCGTCGCTACCGCTGGCGATCCCCGCATGAGCGTCCAGCTCGAGGACAAGGTCTCCTCGACCAACGTCGCTTACGTCGCTCAGGTGCGCTAAATCGTACTTGCAAGCAAATTTGCATTGCAAGGGGCCCGGAAGGCATTGCCTTCCGGGCCCCTTTTTTAAGACCTTCTCCATATGTCACTTCATCGATTTGCGTTCAGTCGCAAGCCTCTCCGATACCGAGCGCACCACCGAAGACGCCCTGCGAGGGGAGCCGTTGGTCAATTGGGGTGAACTGTTCACCGTCAAGCCGGCCGGCTAGCAGCTAGCGATCAGAGGGACTGCGGGGACGTCAGAAGCGGCAACGCGAGCCGCAAAACCCGCCTCGGTCAGCTCGATGACCTCGGTAAACGTTTCGTCGAAGAATTCCTCGGTCAGCAGGCGGTATGGCGGATGGTCGGGCTCGCCGGGGTTTTCGCGCACGATCTCGTGCATAACGCCGATGGTCTTGAGCACATACTCCTTATGGATGGGATACTGCCCAAAACGCGTCGCCGCAGTATACAGGCGATCGGTCGCGCGCGGAATCGAAACAATGCCGAGCGTCTTGCCAAACCAGTCAAAGTCGCCTTGCTTTTTAATGCGGAACTCCTCGCACGGCTTGCCGCCGTGCGCCTCCAGGTACTGATTCACGCGCGTATTCCATACGGTATCGGCCACCAGATGCGACCAGACACCCAGCGTCAAATCGAGCAACGACTGCGCCACGTCCTCGGACGCAAGCGAGAACTCACGAGCGCCGGGACCGACAACCGGCTCGGCATCCCTGTAGCGCTGGGGATAGTGCACGCGATTCAGTCGCTCGCGCTCCTCGATAATCGAGGTCGCCGCGGCTGGCGCACCGGTGGGCGAACTTTTAAGCAACGGTGCCACATAGGTATCCCAGAACTCATGCTCACGAGGCTTAGGGATAGGCTCGGGCTTTGCAAAGTGCGTAATGCGGTACGGGATGGGATCGGCGAGGCCAGGGACCATATAGCCCACGAAGATATCCGGAACCACGCAGCCAAACAAAAAGGCATTGCGGTCGCGCACGCTATTGGCAAGCGCACCGGTGCGCTCCAGCAAACGCTCCGTCTGAGCGATATGAATGTTCCAGCTTGGCATAGCCACCCCCATAAAAAACCTGGATAACTATACCATCACGGCAAAGCCGCGCGGACGGCTACGCACGCTCTACGCAGCAACTAGTCCGTAGCACCGCTTTCGGTTCCATACGACGACGAAGACGCCTCGACCACATGGTGATATCGATCGGTATAGATTGCACGGGCACCCAGGCGTCGCACCAAATCCTGGTGATGCGTGCTCATCAAGACCGTCTTACCCGCCGCGACATAAGCCAGCAAGAAATTGACCACGATGTCGCATGAATCCTCGTCGAGCCCATTGGTAGGCTCGTCGAGAACCAAGATATCCGGGTTCATCGACACCACCGCAGCCAGCGCAACACGCTTCTTTTGCCCGCCCGAGAGCTGATAGGGAGAGGCGTCGGCAAGGTCGGCAACCTGGAACAGCCCCATGGCATCGCGCACGCGGCGCTCGAGCTCGTCTGCCGGCAGACCCATCTGCGCGGGACCAAAAGCAACTTCCTCGCCCACCGTGGCGCAGAACAGCTGGGCATCGGCGTTTTGGAATACGAAGCCCACGCGCTGGTGGAACTTCTGAGCAGCAGCAGAATCCTTCAGATACGCCGCATCGACCACGTGCCCGTCAAACAGGTATGCCCCTGCGTCCGCGAGTTCAAGGCCGTTAATAAGGCGCATAATCGTCGTCTTACCGCAGCCGTTGGGACCGAGCAGGGCAACGAGTTCACCACGATCGACCTGCAGCGACACGCCATCGACAACCGTATGCCCCGCATAGGAGAACACCACGTCGCGCAGCTCGATGAGCGGAACGACCTCGGCGCCGCCCACACCGTTCGTGCCCGCCGCACTATTCATATCGATCGTCAAAACGTCGCCCTTCCCCATTTGCATCCCCAGTCGGAACCAGCAGCGCCTACAGCACGGCGCACAACACTGTCAGCAGCGCCACGCCGGCCGCATAGGCCGCATCGCGCCAGCCAAACCTGGCGCGCGCGGGAGCCGGATACGCACCGGCAAAGCCGCGGCAAAGCATAGCCTCGTCCATCGCGCGGCTGCATTTCATCGCCTTGATAAAGGTCATGCCCATGATACCCGCGATCGAATCGGTACGCGAAAATCCCTCGGGCGCACGGCCAACGCTGCGCAGCATGACCGATTCGCACAGATCGTGCGCCGTACGACCCAGCACCTCGATGTGCTTGAGCGCCATATCAAACGTAAAGATAACTTCGTCGGGTAGATGCAGCATCTTGAGCGCCGCCGACATGCGGCTCCACGTGAGGGTCCACGAAACGCCCAGCACCAGCGACACATTAATGAAGGTCTTGAGCGCAATCTTGAGCATGGCGCCCGTAGCGGAAGCACCCAGCAGCAGGGCAGGCAGCGCCAGAACCACGGCAAACCCCGCGGCAGCCAACGCCGGCACAAAGGTCGCGCGCAGCCCGCGTACAGGGCGCACGGCAACGAGCACCAGCGCGATAGCCGCCATCAACATGAGGTACAGCGGGCTTTGTGTCAGGCACACGCACAGGACGCAAACGAATATCCCCACCAGGCGCACCGGAGCCGAAACGCAAGAAAGGGCGCGGTCGACCATCGACCCGCCCTCGTGCGCGCCTCCACCCAGGCGAACCCGCTCAAGCAGGCTCGCCAGGTGCAGGACATTCTTTTGCATCACACGATGCCGAGCCCCCGCGGGCTCGTAACGCTGCTCGACCGCAAGCCAGCTAGGCAGCTCGACCATCGCCATGAGCACCGCTTTCCTTGACCGTCAGCGAGATCAGACGGAATGCGATGGTGAGCACCGCCACGCCAATCACGCCGGACAGGATATACATGGCAGCCTGACCGGCAAAGCCGAGACCCTGCTCCTCGGAATAGGCCTGCAGGTAATCACCCGTAGGCAGCGCATCGGCAAAGGTCGGGGTGTCGAGACCGACCGAAGCCTGCAGGCTGTCGTCGCCAACCTCCTGAACGGCGGTCGCGGCGCCCTCGGCGTCCCACTCACCCCAGGCGTCACCCGTGGCCAGCAGGCCCAGCGGCGTGGCCACGACAAGCACGGCAACCAAGATGAGCGTGGGGACCAGCGAGGTCTTCTTGGCAGCAGCGCCCTCGGCAGCAAGCTGTCCATCGGCGGCTTCGGGGCCGACGATAACGCTCGGCGCCGTCTTCTTGATAAAGCCGTAGATCGCGGCAGTCGCCACGCCCTCGACCACGCCGGCTACCAACATATGCGGGATCATCATGGCCGGAATGGAAACAGACAGCGGGAAGGGGCAGTACAGCGGAGCGCCCGAAGCATTCGTGAAAAGCATCGGCTGAATACCAAACTCGATTGCTGCGCACAGGGCCGCCAGGCACAGGCCGACCCAGCCGCTTACGATGGCCGAAACCGAGGTACCCCAGCTCTTGTCGTGCAAACGGCTGTTAAGCGCGCGGAACACGATGGCTGCGGCAAACGGCAACACGAAGGCCATGTTAAAGCAGTTAGCGCCAAAGGACAGGATGCCGCCGTCGCCAAACAGCAGCGCTTGCAGCGCCAGCGCGACCGAAACCGCGATAGCCGCGGCCTCGGGGCCCAGCAGCAGCGCGATGAGTGCGCCACCAACGGCGTGGCCTGTGGTGCCGCCAGGCAGCGGCACGTTGAACATCATGAGCAGGAAGGAGAACGCGGCGCAGATGCCCAGGAACGCCATGTGCTCGCGATCGAGCGTGGCGCGCACCTTTTTGATGCAGTGGATCCAAACGGGCACCATCGCCACCGCCATAACGGCATCGGTCTGCGGGGACAGATAATTATCTGGAATGTGCATGTACGCCTCCCGGTTATCGGCGCACGGAATTGCAACGCCGCTTGAATCACCTTTCCAGTGTTACGTAATGTCAGATTCGTAACACTCCGCGGGCTATCATAGCAAAACGGCGCACTGCCGACAAAGCAGCACGCCGTTATGTAATGCGCGTGTCATATATGAAGGCTCAACGGTGCCTTATACCGAAAACAGCAGTCACGTAAGACTCGGCGGCAGCCGACGCTGGCCTATATCCGGCGCAGGACCTAGCCGCGGACCTCGCCGTTTACGCCCTTGCACACCTTGGTGACGATCTTCTGGTGCGCTTTTTCGACCTCTTCGCTGGTGAGCGTGTGGTCGTCGGAGCGATACGTAAGCGCAAAGGCCATGGACTTCTTGCCCGCACCGATACGGATGGGATCGCGGTAGACGTCGAACAGACGCACGCCCTCGAGCAGCTTGCCGCCGGCACTCGTAATGCGACGCTCAAGATCCTCGCAGGTCACAGTGTTGTCGACCACGATAGCAAGGTCGTGTTCAACGGCCGGGTACTGCGAGAACTCACGGTAGTTCTCCTGGTTGCGGGCGCCCTTGATCAGTTTGTCCAGGTCGAGCTCAAAGGCAACGACGACCTCGTCAATGCCCATAGCCTCGCGCGCCTCGGGGTGGATCTCGCCAACCCAGCCCAGCACGGTACCGCCCGAGAGCACCTCGGCAGCACGACCCGGTTGCAGGAAGGCATAGCTCTCGCCCTCGACGGGACGGAAGCGAACCTTCTCGATGCGCAGCTGGGCAAGCAGCTCCTCAACGATGCCCTTGCCAAAGAAGAAACGCAGCTTGCGGTACTTCATGTTCCAAGACTGCTCGCTCCACTGGCCCGAGAGCACGCCCGCCACGGACTTGGTCTCCTTGGGCAGGCTGGCGTTCTCGCGGCCATGGAACAGGCTGCCGACCTCGTACAGGTGCACATTGGGCGTACCGTGCGCCTCGTTGTAGGCCACGGACTGCAGCAGGCCCGGCAGCAGCGAACGACGCATCTCGGTCTGCTCGGCTACCAGCGGGTTCATGAGCACGACGGGGCAGCCGCGGCCCTCGGTGGACATACCAATCTTCTCCAGGTCGCCCGGGGCGGCAAAGCCAAAGGTCGTGGTCTCGTTGAGGCCGCAGGCGCGCAGGATCTCGCCGACCTTACGGGTGAGCTTCTGCTCGCGGGTCAGGCCGCCGATGTGGTTCTTGGCAGCCGGGATGGTCGCCGTAACGCGGCCCATGCCCCATAGGCGCAGAACCTCCTCGATCAGGTCGATCTCGCGCGGCAGGTCGGGACGGAAGCTCGGCGGGGTAACCATAAAGTCCTCGCCGTCGCGCTCGACGGTGCAGCCCAGACGGGTGAGCGAGCGCTCGATAAAGTCGGGCTCGATGTCGGCGCCGCAGATGGCGTGCACGCGGGCCAAGCGCAGCTTGATGCTGTCGATGGTCTTGGGCGCGGGGAAAACGTCGACGTAGCCGGGAGCGACCTCGCCGCCGGCGATCTCCTCGATGAGCGCGCACGTGACGTTGGCGACATCCACGCAGCCGGTCTCGTCGACCTGGCGCTCAAAGCGAATGGAGGCGTCAGAGATCAGCGACAGGTCACGGCTGGTGTGCGAGGTGCGGCCGGCGTTGAAGCAGGCGCTCTCGACCATCACGTCGACGGTGTCGTCCTCAATCTCGGAATCCATGCCACCCATGACACCGGCCAGCGCCACGGGACGCTCGCCGTCGGTGATGAGGCCCATACCGGCGTCGAGCACGCGCTCCTCGCCGTCGAGCGTCGTGAACTTCTCGTCCTGCTGGGCGGCGCGAACCACCACACGACGGTGGCCATCGCGCTCGGCAAAGGTGTCCAGGTCAAAGGCGTGCAGCGGCTGACCGGTGAGCATCATCACATAGTTGGTGATGTCGACGATGTTGTTGTGCGGGCGCACACCCAAGGCGTTAAGGCGCTTGACCATCCAGTCGGGCGACGAGCCGACCTTGACGTTGCGCACGATGCGGGCAACGTAGCGGTCGCACAGGCCCTCGTCGGCAATCTCGACGGAAAGCTCGTCGTCGGTCGCGCGGCCGGTCTCGGCTTTGATGGCGGGCAGCTCAACGTGGAAATCGCGATCGAAGATGGCGCCGGTCTCGCGGGCCATACCGATCATAGACAGGCAGTCGGGGCGGTTGGGCGTGATCTCGCAGTCGAGCACGGTATCACTCGAGCCCACGTACTCGGCAAACGGCATGCCGCAGGGCGTATCCTCGGGCAGGATCATGATGCCGGAGTGGTCGCCACCCAGGCCGAGCTCGCGCGCGGAGCAGTTCATGCCCATGGACACGACGCCGCGAAGCTTGCTCTTCTTGATCTTGACGTCGCCGGGAAGCACGGCGCCAATCATGGCCGTGACGATGTGGTCGCCGGCCTCGAAGTTCTGCGCGCCGCAGACGATCTGCAGCGGAGCGGGATTGCCGTCGGCGTCGAGATTCTTGTCGCCCACATCGACCGAGCACACATACATGTGGTCGCTATCGGGGTGCGGGATCTTGGTGAGCACCTTGGCGGTCACCACGTGGTCGAAGGACTCGCCCACGGTGTCGATCGCCTCGACCTCGGTGCCGGTACGGATATATTCGTCCGAAAGGGTCTTGGGATCCTCCGGAATATCGATCATGGTCTTGAGCCAGTCGTAAGAAACGCGCATATAACTGGTCTCCTTTCATAAATGCGGCTTTGAGCCGGAAACTGCAACTAAGAAGAAAGCGTTCTAGAACTGGTTCAAGAACCTCATGTCACCAGTCATCAACGTGCGCAGGTCGGGCAGGTCGTAGCGCAGGGCCGCGACGCGCTCGGCGCCAATGCCAAAGGCGAAGCCGGTGTACTTCTCGGGGTCGATGCCGCAGTTGATAAGGACGTTGGGGTCGACCATGCCGCAGCCCAGGATCTCGATCCAGCCGCTGTGCTTGCAGAAGTTGCAGCCCTTGCCGCCGCACACGTGGCAGCTCACGTCCACCTCGCAGGAAGGCTCGGTGAAGGGGAAGAAATGCGGGCGATAACGCGTCTTGCGGTCCTCGCCAAACATGCACTTAACAAAGTAGTCGAGCGTGCCCTTAAGATCGCCAAAGGTGATGCCCTCGTCGACGACCAGGCCCTCGATCTGGTTGAACTGCGGCAGGTGGCAGGCGTCGGCCGTGTCGGGACGATAGACGGTGCCCGGGCAGATCATGTAGATGGGCGGCTTTTGCGACTCCATGGTGTGGATTTGCACGCCCGAGGTCTGGGTGCGCAGCAGCACGTCGGACTCGCCGTGGGCATGAGCCTCGGGGTGCGCGACGCTGCCGGGGTTGTTGTCGACCACGTAGAAGGTATCGCGGGCCGAGCGGCTCGGGTGATCCATAGGAGCATTGAGCGCGGTGAAGTTGTAATAGGAGGTGTCGACCATGGGGCCGGACTCGACGGTGTAGCCGATGCCGCAGAAGATGTCCTCGGCCTCCTCGATGATCTGCTTGATCAGGTGCTGGTGGCCGATCTGCGGACGGATGCCCGGCAGCGTGATGTCGACGGCGTCGTGCTCGAGTGCGTGCTTGAGGGCGGCGGCCTTCATCTCGGTGGTGCGCTCGTCGAGCATGCCCTCGATCAGCTGGCGCATCTCGTTGGCGCGCTTGCCCATCACGGGACGATCCTCGGGGGCGAGCTTGCCCATCATGCGCATCAGGCCGGTGATGCGGCCCTTGCGACCGAGCAGCTCAACGCGTGCAGCCTCGAGCTTGGCGGCGTCGTCGGCGCCTGCAACGAGCTCCTTGGCCTCTTCCTCGAGTTTGACCAGATCATCAATCAGACTCATGTCTTCCCTTTCGTCTCTCGCGTATCCGCGCTCCGGGGCGGCTGACGCCGCCCGATGCTGCGGATGCGCGGCCCGGTTCGGTAACAAAAAAACCGTCCTCGGGCATGTGCATTGCCCAAGGACGGTTGAATTCCGCGGTACCACCTTGTTTGACCCGGCGGATGTCTGGCCCGCCGCGCCCACTCTGTGCCTCTTGTCGCGAGGCTCACGGCTTCCCTACTGAGGCTTTGCTGCCACTGGCCGCGCGCCCGTTGAGGTCGCTGCTCGGGAGTGAACGCTCGGCCCTTGTCACCGCAGGAAGGCTTGCAGCCCATGACCTTCCCTCTCTTGCCGGCGACGCGGCGGGCAAAACCCTCTCCGTCAACGCATTGGGCTATAGGATAACACATTCTACGTGTGCATCGCCGCGTTCCGTTTTGTTCGCGCTGGGTACAAGGCAGGTAGCTGTGCAAACTGGCCGTGCACCCGTCTGCGGCGCTCGGCCTGCGAGATTAAGGATACGGTATGGGAAAGAAACTCGATAAGAAGGCCAAGGCCGCCGTGGCAAAGGCTGCCAAGGGCGTCAAGGCCGCTAAAGTCGACAAGGCCGTCAAAAAGTTCCGCAAACTCGAGGGCAAGCTGTGGACTCGCGAGTACCTGCTCAAGATTGCCGAGTTCGATGGAGCGACGATTGCTCCTGCCAACGGTGCTGCCGCCCGTGCCGACGCCATGGGCACGCTTGCCGGCGAGCATCACAAGCTACTGACCAGCGAGAAGTCCGTT
>CABSZR010000023.1 GCA_902482185.1 uncultured Collinsella sp.
GGTAAAAAGCACACGGGCACCGCGCTGCTCATCCGCCGCGCCCTTCCGAATGCCACCTTCATCGGCTTTACCGGTACCCCTATTTCTGCCGAAGATCGATCGACTCGCGAGGTTTTCGGCGATTATATTGACGTCTACGACATGACTCAGGCAGTAGAGGACGACGCAACTCGACCCGTGTTCTACGAGAGCCGTGTCGTCGCACTCAAACTGGATCAGGGCATCCTTGCAAAAGTTGATGATGAGTACGAAAAGCTCACCGAGCAGGCTAACGCCGAAACCATTGACGCAAGCAAGCGCAACTTTGCAAATCTGGACGCCGTTCTAGGTGCACCCGAAGTCATCGACGCCCTATGTCAGGACATCGTAGAGCACTATGAGATAAACCGTGCGCACGAACTCACCGGCAAGGCAATGATCGTTGCGTATTCGCGCCCTGCTGCCATGGCTATATATCAACGTATATGCGAGCTGCGACCCTCTTGGAAGGACGAGGGCAAGCTCGGCGTTGTCATGACCATGGGCAATCAGGACCCCGAGTGGTGGTTCGACGTCGTAGGCAATAAGGCCCATGTTAAGGAGATGGCAAAGCGGTTTAAGGATGACGCCGACCCGCTCAAAATCGTAATCGTCGTAGACATGTGGCTCACCGGTTTTGACGTGCCGAGCCTTGCCACTATGTATGTGTATAAACCAATGCGCGGATATAACCTGATGCAGGCAATCGCACGCGTAAACCGAGTATATAAAGACAAGGTTGGCGGATTGGTTGTTGACTACGTAGGCATAGCCAACGCCCTTAAACGCGCCATGAAGGACTACACCAAGCGCGACCAAAAGAAATACGGCGACATGGATATCGGAAAAACTGCCTATCCCAAGTTCTTGGAAAAGCTGGCGGTCTGTCGCGACAAAATGTTCGGATACGATTATTCGGAATTCATGAACACCGAGTCCGCCGCACGTCGAAGCGAACTCATAACGGGTGGAGTAAATCATATCCTTGCACCCGGCGACGAAGATATCATCCGCGACTTTGTTGAGCAGGCAGGAGTCATGCTCAAAGCCTATGGACTCGCCAAAAGTCGCGCAACAGACATGCAGCGCATCGAGGCTGGCTATTTCCAGGTTGTTCGAGAGCTCATCCTTCAGCTCACCGAGCAGGGCGGCACCCGCAGCAAAAACGGGGGCAAACTTACCCTTAAGCAGGTAAATGAGCGCATCAATGCACTGCTCGAACAGAACATCGTCCACACCGACGGCGTAATAGACCTGTTTAAGGTGGAAGACGAAACGGTTTCGATTTTTGATCCCAAGTTTCTGTCGAGCCTCTCGCGTATGAAAGAGAGGAACTTGGCTTACGAGTTGTTGAAAAAACTCATCGACGACCAGATCAAGGGCTACCGCAAGAAGAGCGTAACGCAGGCAAAGAAGTACTCAGAACTCATGCAAAGCATGGTAAATGGCTATCTCAACGGGCAGCTCACAAACGCTGAAGTGTTTGAAGAAATGCTCAAGATGGCTAAGGAGATGCTTTCCGAAAACCAAAAGGCAAAGGCGCTTGGGCTTAGCGAAGAGGAGTTTGCGTTTTACGAGGCGCTAACACAACCGCAAGCAGTCGCCGATTACTATCGCGAGAGGAATGACGAATTGGTCGCCATCACGCAAGAGCTCGCTGCGAAGATGCGCGAAATGCGCACGATCGATTGGCAGAAAAAGCAAAGTGCACGCGCTGCTATGCGTGTTGCAATTAAGCGTCTGCTCAAACATCATAAGTATCCGCCAGAGGGCATGGAGTCGGCACTGGCCACCGTGATGGATCAGTGCGAACTTTGGGCCGACAATGCAGCATAGGGAGTTAAAACAGCATGGCTAAAAGCAAAGCTAAGGACACCAAGAAGAACACGGCCGATGTTGGCTTTGAGGACCAACTGTGGAACGCCGCAGACGTGCTGCGCGGCAACTTGGACGCTGCCGAGTACAAAAACGTCGTATTAGGCCTCATTTTCCTGAAGTACCTCTCGGACCGTTTCGACGAGCGCTACCTAGAGCTCGTCGCAGAGGGTTACGGCGACGAGGAAGATCGTGACTGCTACATGGAGCAGAATGTCTTCTTCGTTCCCGAAGAAGCACGTTGGGCGAACATCTCACAGGCGGCACATACGCCCGAAATTGGCCAGATCATTGACAATGCCATGCGCGCCATCGAGCGCGAGAACGATAAGCTCAAAGACGTGCTGCCCAAAAACTTCGCTCGTCCCGAACTAGATAAGCGGCGCTTAGGCGACGTCGTTGACTTATTCACCAACGTACAAATGACCGATAACGAGAGCGAGAAAGACCTGTTAGGGCGCGCATACGAATATTGCCTGCAGAAATTCGCATCAATGGAGGGCAAAAACGCCGGTGAATTCTATACACCGTCGTGCATCGTGCGCACGCTGGTGGAAATCCTCCAGCCTTTCCACGGTCGTGTGTACGACCCCTGCTGTGGTAGCGGAGGCATGTTCGTGCAGTCCGCCGCCTTCGTCGAGCACCATGGCGGCAACGTGGTACAGGACATCACCATCTTTGGCCAGGAAAGTAACCCTACCACGTGGAAGCTCGCAAAGATGAACCTCGGTATTCGCGGCATCGAGGCTGACTTGGGCAACTACGCCGACACCTTCAGTGCCGACCAACACAAGAATGAAAAGTTCGATTTTGTACTGGCAAACCCACCCTTCAATCTTAAGAACTGGGGCGGCGAAGCGCTGCAGGAAGACGTACGTTGGAAGTACGGCATGCCGCCCACGGGCAACGCAAACTTCGCTTGGATGCAGCATATGATTTGGCATCTTAACGGCACGGGCAAGATTGGCCTCGTATTGGCAAACGGGTCGCTCTCGAGCCAGACGAGCGGCGAGGGCGATATTCGACGCGCTATCGTAGAGGACGATTTGGTCGAGGGCATTGTGGCCATGCCGGGGCAGCTGTTCTACAGCACCCAAATTCCCGTGTGTCTGTGGATCCTGAACAAGAAGAAGGCTCAGTCCGGCAAGACGCTATTCATCGATGCCCGCGAAATGGGCACCATGGTCTCTCGCAAACTACGCGAGTTTACCGAAGAGGACATCAACAAAGTTGCATCCGCATTCGACTCCTTCCGCAAGGGCGAGTTCGAGCCCGTGAAGGGGTTCAGCGCCATAGCGGATTTGGATGAAATCGCCAAGCAAGATTTCATTCTGACACCCGGTCGCTACGTAGGCATTGCCGAGGTCGAAGACGACGGTGAGCCGTTTGATGAGAAGATGGCACGCCTGACCAGCGAGATTTCAAAGTGCTTTGAAGAGTCCAACCGCTTGCAGGAGCAAATTAAGAAGAACTTGGAGGCGATTGGGTATGGACTCTGAGATCGTTCTTTCCGATGTAATTACCGATATTGCAGCAGGACCTTTTGGCTCAAATCTAAAGGTATCTTGTTTTGTCCCATCTGGTTTCCCCATTATTGATGGCGCAAATCTAAAGGGATTTAAGGTTACAGACAACCTTACGAAGTTTGTTACTGAAGAAAAAGCGAGGTCACTCTCACGTTCAATTGCTAAAAGAGGTGATGTAGTTGTCACGATCAGCGGCACACTCGGACAAATCGCCTATATCCCAGAGGATTCTGCCTACGAAGAGTATTTGTGCTCCCAACGGCAGTTTAAGGTGACCTTCGACACTTCAAAAGTATACGTTCCATATCTCGTTTTCTATTTTCACACCAGAGAGGGGCGAGGCAAGCTTCTTGCATTTGCAAATCAAACGGGAGTACCGGCCTTAGCCCAGCCAACAAAGAATTTCAAACGAATTAGGCTCGAATTGCCAGACCTCGAACAGCAGAGAAAAATAGCATTAATAGCTGAACTTCTTACAACAAAAATCGAAGCCAACGCTAAACTAAATGGCTATTTAGCTGCGTAAGATTGACCTTCGAGACATCGATTTCGCCTGACATGAGTTTAGGGAGAAGGGCGTCGCGGAGTGCGGCAAGCAGTTCATTTTCAATCGCATTTGCGCAAATCGCTGAATAGTATGGCTGAAGCCGGTCGTCAAAAGCGTGCAGACTTTCTTTTGGAGGAATCGGAACCGGAAGGGCATTAAGAATCTTTGTGGTCATACTAGGAACGGCTGAACCAGAATTCATGGATGCCAGATCGAGTCGCTTGATGAACTGATATGCGTACTTTGCAACGTTGGGGCTTTTAGGCACTGCATAGAACATCGTGTCTACCGTCCAAAACTTTTCTCTAACATACATGACATTATTCAACGAACCCTTTCTTGGAACCAGGACAGATTCGCCGCTATAGAGAAAGCGATCGACGGAACGCATATAGCCACCGGAGCCATAAACGGGGATATTTCCATCATTAAGTTTTTTGTGATCCTTGCCATACCTGATCTCAAGTAGATCCTCCAGCGTGCCCATTGGCCACTCTGCAGCTTGTTCGCCAGCCGTATAGTTTGAATACAGAACGTCGCATGCCTTTACTAAATAGCCATTTAGCTTAGCGTTGAGCTCAATTTTATTGTCTAGTAAACCCAAGACGCCAGAAATAGCGGTCTGTGTTTCGTGATCCGGAACACAGACCGGGCATAGATGAACGTGATTGCGATTTATGCCCGGCACGGCGCTTGCAGTTAAGTAGTCTCGCCATGGAATAGTTTTGAGTAGGTAATAAACGAACTTAGGATCATTGCCCTTAAAGTCTGTCGAGTACAAAGACGTATTTAATGGCCAGCAAGCTGCATCAGAGAAAAAAACTTGGCCAATAGTTCCGTAGCGTCCAGTTACGACGCATGGACCCTTAACGGCGGCTTCCGAATGCGTGCCCGTTTGTCCCGAAGATGAGAAAACCGGATAAGGGCCATCAACCCTGCTGCTGGAAGGGAGGTCAAAACCCCTTTTTAGATTAACAATCTCTCCCAAGGTCTTTTGCGTCCAGCTCATTCCAAATACTTCCTGTGCGAAGCTTTCACATTGCTCTGATTAACCATGGCGTAGTACATGGTTGTGTCTATTTTCGCATGGCCCAACAGCTTTTGCACCTGCTCTATGGGCATTCCCTTGTCGATTGCATGGGTGGCAAGCGTACGGCGAAACTTATGCGGATGAACGCGGTTGATACCGGCACTTCTGCCTAGGTCACGTAAACGGAGCTCTATGCTCCCCACCGTAATACGTCGAGCTGAGGAATCGAGCGCGACAAATAATGCAGGACTCTTGTCAGCACGGCTCGAAAGATATTCCGTAAGATGAAGCTTAGCGCGCGCATCGAAGTAAACGGGGCGCTGCTTATTTCCCTTTCCCATTACAAGGCATTCGCGCTCGTGCAGATTGACATCCTTCCTGTCGAGTCGCACAAGTTCGCCAATACGCATGCCCGTCGAAGCGAGTAGATCAACGATGGCAAGATCTCGCTTGGACTCACAGGCGTCTCGCAATACCTCCAGTTCCTCATCGCTAAGCACCTCTTTGGTTACTTGAGCTGTTTTGACGCGACGAATGCGCCTTACAGGACTTTTCACAATGTAATCCTCATCTTCAAGCCACGAAAAGAAGCTCGACATGATACGACGTATATTATCGATTGTGACCTTACTAGAACCGCGTTTCACCTCGTAATCATTGAGATAGCGGCGCAAGTCGTCGCTCTCAACCTGGGTATAGGGCTTAGCAAGCGCTGTGTTCATATGCCGTAGGGTTGCCTCATAGTATGCAATGGTTTTAGGAGAGCATCCCTCGACCTCTTTAGCGGTGAGAAAGAGCGCAAGCAGATCTTGCCCTGGCTCTGTTTGTTTCGGTCCGAGTACCCGTCTAAGCGTAATGGTTAGATGTTTGAGCTGGTGTGGGTCGAGAAGGCCCTGCATTTCCGAAAGTACGGTATTGATGACAGTTTCCACGCTGTTCCTTTCGTCGAGTACGATAGCCACAGTGTGGACGGCGCGTTGTACATAGTGAAGTAAATGGCTATTTAGCTGCGTGAGGTTAACCTCTGAAACATCAATCTCGCCCGACATGAGTTTGGGGAGAAGACTATCGCGAAAAACAGCAAGCTTTCGAGCTTCAATCTTACTCATGACATACTGATCAATAATCGGCTGCATAAGCTGAGTTTGGCTTAGAAGAATATTTTCAGGTGGAATAACAACTTCGGACTCTGCCAACGCGCTGCGCTTGATATGCCCCATTGTCGTTGCACGGTCTTTGGCAAGCATAATAAATCGTGCTAAATGATGTTTGGTCCAGCCATAATAGAACCAGCTTGGATACGCAGAAGAAGTCACTTTAAATAGATGCTGATTTAGACCGGCGTTCCCGCCCGCCCAAAAATCCAGCAATAGGGTCCCGGACCAAGAGAAAATGAGGTCACCGTCGTGAACCTTAGCGCTATCGACAATGCCACTCTTGCAACGCTCGGCATCGCTTCCGCAAAAGCCTTGTCCCAGTTCGCGAATCTTCAGCACGGGTAGACCTTCATCTCCAGTGTCTGGGCGGAACTTTTGCATTGCAAGTCCGTTTTTATAGTCAGCAATGTCCAGCAAAGAAGCGGTATCCCAATCAGAACCCGCGTCGTCTATTAAACGTTGAAAGATCAAGTCAAACAGTTCTTCTAAATAGCCATTTAGCTGAAACCCTACGACCATTCGGATGTCATATCCCCGCAATACAAAAAACGGGGCAGCTCGCGCTCCTGCGAACTGCCCCGTATCCCCGGCCATCACGCTACAGCGCCAACCAGCGCCACTCCCCTACTTACCAAATATCGCGCCAAACAAACCCTTGCGTTTGGGCTTCCCCTCTCGGTAGGAACCCTCGGCCGCCGCTGCCACCTGACGCGGTTGCTCACCGCCTCCACGACGCACGATCTGGTATAGGAAGGGCGATTTAACGTATTTGACCTCGATGGGCGTGGCATGCACGGTGCTTTCGCTCGACAGCATCACGTTGGGATTGAGCGGCGCTATCACATGCGTCTCACGCTTGTCGCTAAACACTACCGCTGCCGCACGACCCGTCTGGCCATTTACAGCAATGCGCACCTGCTCGCCATCGCGGCTGTCCGTCGCCGGACGATCGACAAAGTAGACCGGCACCATCACCAGGCCATCCTTGTGCTTGCGGGCCTTACGCGCCCAGGCGCGGATGCTCTTTTTATTGAGCCCCAGCACCGCCTCGGCGTCGTTGCCGGCAATGTCGAGCGCCAGCTTATCAATGACCACCTGGTCCTTGGTAGACGCATCGACGGAAACGACGCGGAAGTCGCCCTCCTGCATGGCAGGATCAAACGGCCCCACCTTGCCAAAGTCCCACGGCTCCAAAATGCCCATAAGACGAACATCCAGGTAGTTTGCCCGCGGATACGCCCAGTCGAGCACCTCGTAGTACACCAAGGTCTCCTTGCTCAGCCCCTTACCCGGGAAGGACGCCATCATGCGCAAATCTGCGAGCGCCATGGGGAAATAGAAGAGCATCATGTCGTTTTGAATCGCGTCTTCCACGTCGTGCCCCGCAAAGGCATCCGGATACTGGCGTACCAGCTGCAGCGCGTTGGCACGCGCCTGTTGCGGCGAGATTTCGCAGGGAATACCCTGCTCGGGCACATACTCCGCGCCAACGCCCATGGTCAGGCGCTTGCTAAAGGTACCGGGCTTGAGCAGATCGGCAACGCCAATCTTATTGCCGCATGACGGGCACTCAAACACGCGCTGAGTGGACTCGCCTTCAAAGGATGCGCCGCAGAAGGGGCACGGGATGCTCACATGCGTAGCCTCTTGGAACTCCTGCGCCGTGCCACGGTCCTCCCACAGCAGATGCTCCAGAACCGACTGATTGCGCCAGTACGAGTTAAAGAAGTACCAGTCAGGGTCCTCCGGGCGCTCGAGCTGCGACACATGGGTGAGCTTAAGCAGCCCATCGACCACCGTCAGCGGCGCATGGCGAATGCCCAGGGCGCTCTTGGGCTCCCCCGCATCGGCCTGCCATGGAACGACCGTGCCGCAATAGGCGCACTCAAAGCTGCGTTTAGCCTGGTGCGAGTACATAGGGCCGCCGCAGTTTTGGCATTTAATGGCAAACATCTCGTCCATAGAAACGTCCTCCTTTGCACAGGGGCTATCGACATTAAGTATGTCGGGCAGGCAGGCACATGCCCATACCCATATGGCCCAAAATGGAGCACCCGGTCGGACGGGAAGGCGCAGTGAACTCGAAGGCGCGCGGGCAGTCGTCCCCTCCGCCTCGCGCCCGTTAGCGCGGGCAGACCATTGCTGCATTTTCTGAGCACCGGCGCACGGTGCGCCCATGCGAGCTACACTATCCCCTTAAACATGATTGTGAGGACGATTGTTATGCTATTTGTAAATCGGCTGGTACATACGCTTGTTCCCGGCAGCGAAAGCGAGCCGGTCGATACCTCCTGCCGCACCAACGCGGGTTTTGCCGCAAGCCTCATCTGCATCGGCCTCAACATCACGCTGTGCCTGGCCAAGGGCATCGCGGGCCTGCTCGCGGGCTCCGTCTCGCTCATCGCCGACGCCTTCAACAACCTCTCCGACGCCTCGAGCAACATCGTGAGCCTGCTCGGATTCCGCCTTGCCAGCCGCCCGGCCGACGAGGGGCACCCCTATGGCCACGGCCGCTACGAATACCTGGCGGGGCTGTTTGTCGCCGTTCTCGTTTGCGCCGTCGGCATCAACCTGGCACTCGAGTCCATTACCAAGATCATCAAGCCCTCTCCCACCGCGTATTCGGCGCTCTCCATGGCAGCCCTTGTCCTGTCCATGCTCGTCAAGTTCTGGATGGCAGCGTTCAACCGCACGCTGGGCAATCGCATCGATTCCGAGACGCTTATCGCCACGGCGCAGGATTCCAAAAACGACGTCATTACCTCGGCCTCGGTCCTGGCCGCAGCGCTTATTTCGCAGACGACCGGCTTTGACCTCGATGGCTGGGCAGGCCTGGGCGTGGGCATCTTCATCTGCATCAGCGGCATGGGCCTGGTGCGCGACGCCATCAGCCCGCTGTTGGGGCAAGCGCCCGACCCCAAGCTCGTCCAGTCAATCCGCGACAAGATCATGTCGTATCCGCAGGTCCTAGGCACGCACGACCTGATGGTGCACGACTACGGCCCCGGCCGCCAGTTTGCCAGCGCACACGTGGAAATGCCCGGCGAGGGCGATGCGTTTGAACATCACGAGATCCTGGACACCATCGAACACGACATCAAGCATCAGATGGGCATCGACATCACGCTGCACTGCGACCCCATCGCCACCACCGGCGACGATCTGCGCGGCTGGGTCAAGCGCGGTGTAGTGCAGATCGACCCCGCGCTCTCCATCCACGACCTGCACGAGCACGACGGCTTTGTTTCGCTTGACCTGGTGCGTCCCGACGGCTTTGACATATCCGACGAGGAGCTGCTGGAGCTCGTCACGCGCATCGTGCACGAGCGCCGGCCCGATGTCTCGTGCGTCGTCACATTTGACTCGGGCTTCAGCTCGCCCGACCGTCCGGCCGAGCAGCTGTAATCAACAGCAAAACGGGACGCAGGACCGCCGACCAACGCGCCTACGCGCCCGGTCACGCGATCCTGCGCCCCGTATTTGTTTGCACTGCTAAGGCTCTAGCCGCTCGACCGCTAGTTCCCCTGCGCACCCGAAATGCCGTTTTGCAGGGCATCCCAGGCGTTCGTTGCCATATCGCCCAGGTTCTGTGCGGTATCGCCGAGATTCTGAGCCGTGTCGCCCAACTGCTGGGCCTTATCCCCCAGCTCCTGGGCCTTGTTGCTCAGGTCCTCCAGCGTGTTGGAGCTCGAGCTGTCCGCGCCGCCCTGATCGCCGGACGCATTACCCGACGAGCCGTCCTTGCGCGTGAGCTGAATCTCGAGGTTACCGTTATCGTTATAGTAGGCAGACGTAACCACCCAGTTGGCGTCGACAACAGGCGTTGAGCCGTCATCGGTCAGAATCACGGCATTCGAAAGATCGGCCCCGCGCGACTTGAGGAGCTTCTTGGCGTTGGACCAGTACTGACCCGGGATATCGCTCAGGTCGACGGTGTCGGACTGGGTAGCCTCGGTCTGCTCGGCCGTGGTATCAGTCGTGGCGCCCCGCTTGTTGAGCATGCCCGACACGATGGCAAACACAACCGACAGGGCAAAGAAGATCGCCAGTACGATCAGGATTTTCTTAATCACGCTCGACGAACGCGAAGGCTTCTTCTCCTCGTCCTCGCCATACTGGGGGATGGACTTGGGATACTCACGATACGACTCGCGCGCATATCGGTCGCGCGACTCGTAGCGCGGTTGTGCCGTGCGCGGCATATATGTCGTCTGCTGAGGTTGCGGAATGGGATTTTGCAGCAGGTCATCATAAGGGTCTGCCGCCGCGTTGCCGTAGGGGCCCTGCGACGAGGCACCATACGGGTCCTGCGCTGCGTTTCCGTAATTCACAACGCGCGTGGGATCGGCCGACGCCTGCGTCGTATCGGGAGCAGCGTAGCCGGGATTCGGCACGACGCGGGTCTCATCGGCGCCATTGCCCGTCCGCGGGGAGCCGTAGCCACCCATTACGGTCGTCTTATCCTGGTCCATGCAACGTTTCCTTTCCGTCGCCCGTAAGCATCAAGTTATCCATGCATTCTACCCGCGCAAAAGCCTATGATGGGCAAAGCCCGCCGGTATCTACAAGACATGCGCGGCGACGGTCACAATCGAATCGAGGAACGTTATGGCAAAAAGCAAGCTCATCAAGGACACGACGCGTGCCGAGCGTGAGGAGATCATCAAGCTAGCGCTCGCGGGCTGCGGTAACGGCAGTTGCGACAACTGCGGAAGCTGCAGCTTGGGAGCCGGCGATCCACATGGCACCTACCAGCCCTACATTGACGGCGAGTTGGAAATCGCCGACATCAACATGATGGTCGCCGAGCGCAACGCCAAACTCTTCGGCCTCCAGCGCGGCTAATGATCCCTTCTTGGGCTGTGCACCAAAAAATGCGCCCATCTACTACGTTTAACCCAAGGGTGCCAACCATAGCCATATTTGTGTTAACAAAACCGCAGGTAAACGTCTTGCCGCATTGTTAAAAAACGCTCCATGGTCGGTCCAACCCTGGTAAACGTAGTAGATGGGCGTTTTTCGTGGCGCGGCTGGCCTAGATAGCTTGTTTCGGAGCCAATTTGCATCAAAAAGTCCCCGGTGGCGCTGCGTTTTGCGTCACCGGGGACAGTTCAATTTATCCCTCGCGGTCCACCTTACTCATTGGGTACGTACGTAGCCCTGGCTCGCTCGGGCGTCACGTCCTGACCACTGGAATAGCTCGAGTCGAATGCGTGCGCAACCAAGTCGTGCGTGTCCCATGCCATGCAGTCAAACTCGCCAGTATCGAGGACAACGATATAGCCCTTGCCGTCGTAGTAGAAATGGTCCTCGGTGTAGTTATCGTCATCGTCGATGTTGTCTTCGGACACAGAGTCCATATCCGGCTTTGCCGTCTTAATTGCCTGCTTGGCCTCGCTCTTGAGGGTATCGAACGAGAGCCCGTGCTGCGCAAGCGAGTCCTCGAGCGAAACCTGCTCACCCGTCTTGAGGTTGTAGTACGCCGACCTCGTCATCCGTTCCGATCGATACGGAGGTTGATAGCTGTCGGTAAACGTGCGCACACAGGCAATATCGCCATCGATCGAGACGATCTCGGCGGTATACATCATGGTCACGCGGCTGTCCTCGTCATCCATCGAGGCCTGCTTGCTCGCATCGAGCGTATCCGCAACGAGCTGGACCATATCCTTGTTAAACTTGGCGACGCCAACGCCCTGGCCCTTCACCTGGGGATAGGTCCACGTTGCCGTGATCTGGCACGTGTCATCGGGGGACGGGTCCAGCGGGCCTTCGCCAACCGCAGCCGTAAAGTCAACATCCTGCGTGGCAGAAACGGCCTCGTAGCTCGTCTGCGCACTGCCATCGTCCTTCGACTTCAGCTGCTCCAGCGT
>CABSZR010000024.1 GCA_902482185.1 uncultured Collinsella sp.
CTCGCCGTGGGCGGCCTGGACCCGGTCTTTGGCGCGCGTCCGCTCAAGCGTCTGGTTCAGCGCGAGGTCGTGGACGCCATCGCCGCCGCTATTATCGACGGCACGGTGCGCGAGGGCGATCAGGTGACGGTCGATGTCGACAAGGACGGCGGCTTTACCGTCGTGTGCGACAATACGCCGGCGGCCACCTACGAGGTTCCCGACGCTCAGTAGATTTTGAGTCATGCCTCAAAATTTGCCTTTTGAGCCGAACTCCAAGGGCGGCGGATCCAATTGGGTTCGCCGCCCTTTTTCGTGCGACAATCGATGGTGTTGAACATGAGCACATGGCAAGGAGCTATGCAGATGAAAGACGAGAACAAGACGAACGCACCGGCGGCTGAGGCGGCGCCCGTCGCACCGGTCGCACCGAAGGCTTCTCCCAAACCCGCGCCCAAGCCCCGCGACCCCTACATCCGCGCCGAGAACGAGGACGACGACGGCTACGATCCCTACAGCGATCGCCGCCCCGAGCGCGAGCCGCTGTTCGAAGCCGACCCCTGGCGCTGAGTGCCACCCAAAAGGCCACGAATAAGTTGCGGTGAAATAGGGACTGTTTTGCAGTTTGACCAGCAAAAACAGTCCCTATTTCACCGCAACTGCGTTAGGGATGGGGTGTTGGGCGGCTGTCTTCGGGCCGACTAGTCCTGGGCTTTGATGCTCGGCAGGAGAATCTGGGCGAGGTAGTCGGTCTCGAGTTTGGTCGCGGCGTCTGCCTTGCCGTCTTTACCGACCAGGTCGTTTTTGATCTGGCTGTATGTGTAGCGGTTGCCGGTCGTGAGCTCGACAAGCTCAATCGCCGTATCCATGGGGTAGGTCGACACGGGGTTCTGCGTGTGTCCATTAACGGTTTGCGGAATCACGTACGGATAGACAGGGCCGCTGGCGTAGACGGTGTAGCCGTTGCCTAGGCTGACCGTGCCCAAAACCGTATCGCCGTCGTCGGGCGTAAAGGTCTCGCCATCGCGCACCGCGACGAGCGTCACGAGCGGTGTGTTGGTGTCGCCGTCCAGATAAATGCACAGCGTGTTGCCGTTCTGCCAGGTTGCGACCTTGCCATACCACTCAACCGGAATATCGAGCTGATACAGGTTCGTCGCCTTGTGTCGAGCGTCGGCATCGCGGGCGGACTGAGCCTCGCTTGCGCTTACGGCGTTGGCGGCGGCATCGCGGCGCGTAATTGCCGCCCGCTGGAGTATCTTTGCCGCGGCGGCAGAGCTCGCGCCGCCTTCTTCGGCGTACTTGGCGGCGGCATCGATCTGGTCGTCGGTCACCGTGTCGGCTGAGGGCACCTTAAGCTTAAAGGTGGCTTGAGCGCGCAGATCCTGCCCGTCATTCTTGACCGTAACCTGGGCCTTGGTGGTCGGGATGGTGTAGATGGTGCCGTCGGCCGCGATGGGGGAGGCGGCGATGGAGAACGTGTAATCGCCGGGCAGCAGCTTAATGCCGCGACCGTGCTCGTCAACGTAGAGCGTTTCGCTCACGGAAGAACCGTCGGAATCCTGCCCGCTCACCTGCACGGGAATCTTGGAGCCAGTTGAGCAGTCGAGGCCCGCGGCATGCACGCCAATCTGCACCGACATCATGGTATGGGCGTTTGCGGCAAGCACGGCGGCCTGCTCTTGCTGGTATCCGTTCCAAGCCGCATAGCCTGCGCCGCCGGCGACGAGCGCGACGGCCACAACGCCGGCAACCATCAGGTTGCGGCGCTTGGGCGACATCTTGCGATGGCGAACCTCGGCCTCGCGTGCTGAGGGAACGGACGGTAGGGGGATATCGCCCATGGCGATGGTCTCGTCCACGGCAGGCGCAGAGCCCAGGCCGGGAAGCTCGCGGGTCAGCGAATCTTCGGCCGGCAAGTTGTCGAGCAAGATGGTTTCCTCGCTCGTGTCGGATCCGGGCTGGTCGTCGGCCTCGCTTTCGGTGTCTTCGTGATCTGCCTCATCCTCGGCAGGCTCAACGTCGCCTGTATCCTGATCATCGGGCTGCGCCTCGATTTTCGGCTCATCCTGCACATCAACGCTCGAATCGTCAAACGCAATCTCGGCCAGCGCGATCTGGTCTAGGCTCTCCAGGGCCTCGGCACACGCTTCTGCATCTTGGGCCGCATCCTCTTGGCCTATCGTCTCATCTTTCATATATCCCCCAAGCTCAATATCGGGACAACACTGTACCCAAAAATGGAGCTATATAAAGCGCATGCGAAATATAAGATCCGATTTAACCCGAGTGCATCGTTTAGCCGCATCCTCGCGGCAGCAAAAAGCCCCCGGAACGCGGACGAATCACATTCCGGGGGCTCTGCAATGCGTTGAGTTGCGTGGAGCCGGCTATGCTGCTTCGTGCTCAAGCGATGTTTGCGTCAGGTGCGTTACTCGGCGTGTGCGTAATCAACCTTGGCGCGGCGAGCGGTAGCCTTCTCCCAATCGCTGGTGCCCTCAAAGACATCCTGCTTGTAGGGATTGCGGCCGAGCTTCTTGGCGCGGTAGGCGATGTAGATGATCGCGGCGACGTTGGCGACCAGCGCGGCGATCGAGACCGCGGTGGCGGCGCCGGGGTCGAGCGTGGAGTGGGTCACAAAGATGGACTCCTCCTGGAAGTACGGGAACACCTGGGCAAACATGCACCAAATAGCAAGCGTAAAGGCGCGGTTCTGAATCCAGCCGCCCTTGTTCCAGATAAAGGCGGCGACGGTGGGCGCCAGCAGCAGCGCAAAGCCGCAGAACCAGGAGTGGGTGGGCAGGCAGTTGTAGGTGTAGCAGAAGTTCCAGATATCGTAGGCGATGATGTAGACCCAAGTCATGTCGGGCCACAACATGTCGGTCTGATCCTCGGAGGCGTAGACGCTCCACCAGCCGGTCATGCAGAAGATGTTGATGAGACCGGCGATGCCGTTGAACACGTTGTTCCAGCCGGCAAGCTGCGTGGCACCCTCGGAGGTGACCCAGGTGGACTCGCCCAGGACAAAGAAGTGATAGGCGCTCTCGAAGTCGGACACGACGGCGATCATGATGTTGATGGCGACGATCACAAACGGCCATGCGCGGAACCAATGCGCCTTGCCGATCTTGCCCCACTGGTACTTAATGGCAATGAAGCCCCAGCAACCGGCCAGCGCCGCGTACACCTTGGCGTAGTGGAACCAGCTGTTCTGGTACACGTGAGTGGGGTTGGTGAGCGCCCACTCGGCACCCTGCGAGACGCCGATGGCGATGGCGACGCAGTAGATGGTCATGGCCAGCGGAGCCACGCCAAAGATGATTGCCGCGCCCAGCTTGGTGCGGCGGCCGACCTCGTTGAGCACGATCAGGCCAATAAAGACCATGGCCCAGCCGGCCCAGTGGATAAGGGTATCGCTACCCCAAACATCGAACAGCATGCTGCTCTCCTTTCACACGCCCGCGGCCCCTCTTCTGATCGCGGGCAGTTTGGCCAAATGTCGTCAGTTCTGGGGCTTGCGCTCCGGATACTTGGCGGTATAGCCCTCGATGTGGAGTGTCGAGGCGATGATTTCCTTGACCGTTTCGTCGGGCACATCGGGGTGCGTGCGGATATACATCAAAAGGCCCATGATGAGGGTGTAGAACGTCTCGTAGACATGGTCGATGCGTAGCTCATGATGGGCGACAAAATCCACTACGGTGGTGTCGCAGATATACTGCGCCACGCGCTGGACCACGTTGTGCAAAAAGCCGCCGTAGAGCGCGCCGCTGCTCGAGGTAAGCGTGCTCGGCAGCTCGTGGCCGCTGGCGACCAGGCGCTTAAAGAGCGGGGCGACGGTGTCGAGCGCGCCCTCGATATCACCGACGGTGCGGTCGGCGTTCCACCGCTCGAGTTCGGAGATAAAGCCGTCGATCGCCTCGTCCATAACAGCGGTGACGGCGGCGTCCATGTCGGCGAAGTAGTGGTAGAACAATGAACGCGTGCAGCCGGCTCGCTTGGTCACGGCCGATACCGATAGGTGGGACACGCCCAGCTCGGAGCTTACGGTGCGCACGGCATCGAGGATCTCGCGACGGCGTTCGTCGCCCGTCAGGCGCTTTGCCGCGCTATCGGATGCGGGGACGGCATCGACCACAGAGGTACCTGCTGTGTTGTTGCCCATGTTTTGCCGCCTTTCATCCTCTTTTGCCTGACCGTTCGCCTAACAGTCTTGAATATTGTTGACGGTTCGTCAATACTATTTTTGACACAATGTCAACAATGGCGGGTGAACGGCATGGGGGCATGCCCGGCCTGCAAAAAAAGAGGGGCGCTGCGTGCCTGCCAGGCTGCGGCAAGAGAAGGGACGACTATGATTCTCAACGGACCGGGGATTAGCTACACCGAGCCCGACATCGGTTCGGAGTTCGTGCCGCCGCTGCCGGAGCATCCGCGCGAGGCCATCGTCAAGCTGTGCGAGCACTGCACCAACCGTCTGCTGCATCGCGACGAGCTGTTGGGCTACGAGTACTGGTCGTTTGCCGAGGCCGCGACCGACGAGCAGGCCGAAGTGCTCTGCAAGATGAAGATGCGCCGTCCCTATACGCTGCCCGAGATGGCCAAGCTCACCGGCATGCCCGAGACCCAGATCGAGAAGATGCTCGACGACATGAGCTACACGGGTCTGCTCGAGTACAACTGGGAAAACCCCGAGCGCGCCAAGCAATGGGTGTTGCCCATGCTGGTGCCGGGTTCTGCCGAGTTCCTCAACATGCGCGTGAGCCAGCTCGAGGAGCACCCGGTCTATGCCAAGTTCTTTGAGCAGGCGTCCAAGGGACCGCTGTCCAAGGCCACACCGATGGTGCCGCCCGGAGGCGCCGGTATCGGCATGCACGTCATTCCGGTCGAGAAGGCCATTGACGCCGCGAGCACGTCGGTGCCTATTGAGCATATTGAGCACTGGCTCGACAAATACGAGGGTAAGTATGCCGCTAGCACCTGCAGCTGCCGCGCGAGCCGTCGCGTGATGGGTGAGGGCTGCGCCGACGACCCGGCCGATTGGTGCATCGCCGTGGGCGATATGGCCGACTACGTGGTCGAGACCGATCGTGGCCATTACGTGACCCGCGACGAGGTCTACGACATCCTGCGCCAGGCCGAGGACAACGGCTTTGTGCACCAGATCACCAACATCGACGGCGAGAACAAGATCTTCGCCATCTGCAACTGCAACGTCAACGTGTGCTACGCCCTGCGCACCTCGCAGCTGTTCAACACGCCCAACCTGTCGCGCTCGGCCTATGTCGCCAAGGTCGAGAGGGACAAGTGCGTGGCCTGCGGTCGCTGCGTTGAGGTGTGCCCGGCCGGTGCCGCTAAGCTGGGCCAGAAGCTCTGCAGCAAAAAGGCCGGCGGACAGGTGCCCGAGTATCCGCGCCAGGAGCTGCCCGATGCCACCAAGTGGGACCACACCAAGTGGTCGCCCAACTACCGCAACGACAACCGCATCGAGACGCACGAGTCCGGCACCGCGCCCTGCAAGACGGCCTGCCCCGCGCACGTTGCCGTTCAGGGCTATCTGAAGCTCGCGGCTCAGGGCCGCTATGACGAGGCGCTGGCACTCATTAAGCGCGAGAACCCGCTTCCCGCTATCTGCGGCCGTGTGTGCAACCGCCGCTGTGAGGATGCCTGCACCCGCGGCCGTGTGGACGCCGCCGTGGCCATCGACGAGGTCAAGAAGTTCATCGCCCAGCGCGATCTGGATGCCGCGACCCGCTATGTCCCACCTGTGGTGACCCCAACGCGTGCCGGCGGCTTCGACCAGAAGATCGCCATCATCGGCGCCGGTCCGGCCGGTCTGTCCTGCGCTTTCTACCTGGCCGAGAAGGGCTACAAACCCGTCGTGTTCGAGAAGAACGAGCACCCGGGCGGCATGCTTACCTACGGCATTCCCAGCTTTAAGCTACAGAAGGATGTTATCGAGGCCGAGGTCGAGGTCATTCGCCTGATGGGCGCCGAGTTCCGCTATGGCGTGGAAGTCGGTCGCGACGTGACGCTCGACGAGCTGCGCGCGCAGGGCTTTAAAGCCTTCTACGTTGCTATTGGCTGCCAGGGTGGTCGCCTTGCCGGCATTCCGGGCGAGGATGCCGAGGACGTGACCGTGGCCGTCGACTTCCTTCGCGAGGTTAACAGCGGCAAGATCGATACCCTGTCCGGCCGCACCATTGTGGTGGGCGGCGGCAACGTGGCCATCGACGTTGCCCGCAACGCCTGCCGTCTGGGTTCCGAGCACGTTGAGATGTTCTGCCTGGAGAGCGAGGCCCAGATGCCCGCCAGCGAGGAGGAGCGTCGCGAGGCCGTTGAGGACGGCGCGCACATCAGCTGCGGTTGGGGCCCCAAGGAAGTTCACCTGGACGAGGCCGGTCGTGTGTGCGGCATCACCTTCAAGCGCTGCACGCGTGTCTTTGACGACGAGGGCCGTTTTGCGCCCGAGTACGACGAGAACGATCTGCGCCGTGTCGATGCCGACCGTGTCGTCATGTCGATTGGCCAGTCCATTGTGTGGGGCGACCTGCTGGCTGGCTCCAAGGTGGAGCTCGGCCGCGGCCAGGGTGCCCTTGCCGATCCCCAGACTTACCAGACCGCCGAACCCGACATCTTTGTGGGCGGCGACGTCTACACCGGCCCCAGCTTTGCCATCGACGCTATCGCCGCCGGCCACGAGGCCGCCGTGTCCATCCATCGCTTTGTGCAGCCGGGCTCCACGCTCACCATCGGCCGCAACCAGCGCCGCTACACCGCGCTCGACCGCGACGACGTTGTGCTCGAGAGCTACGACAACGCGAGCCGCGAGGTTGCGCATGTGGACCGCGAACGCGAGAAGGCTGCGCCGTTTAGCGAGTATGTTGAGACCTTTACCGAGGAGCAGGTGCGCGCCGAGACCGCCCGCTGCCTGGGCTGCGGCGCCTCGATCGTCGACCCCAACAAGTGCATCGGCTGCGGCCTGTGCACCACCAAGTGCGCGTTCGACGCCATCCATCTGGATCGCGACCGCCCCGAGTGCTCCACGATGGTCAAATACGAGCAAAAGCTTCCAAGCCTGGGCAAGTACGCGCTCAAGCGCGCCATCAAGATTAAATTCGGGAAGAAGTAAGAAACGCAACAAGCAGGAGAACGGCGCAGAGAGCGGTTGGACAGCGAGCGAGTCCCAGGCGTGGCGAGGTGCCTTGAAAGAGGAGGGCATAGGGCTTTTGCCCATGCCCGACGATTGAAAGGCAGATCGCCCGTCTGGGGCTCGCGCAGCGTCAAGCCGACCGCCGTTCGGTAGAACGGCGGAAGGAATTAAAAGTGCACGAGCTCGGAATCGTCTATCACATCATTCGCGATGTTGAGAACGTGGCGCGCGCCAATGGCGTGAGTCGCGTTTCGAGCGTCACGCTGCTGCTGGGCGAGGTCTCGGGCGCCGTTCCCGACTTGCTGCTCGACGCTTGGCGCTGGGCGGCAGATAAAAAGCCCATCGCGCAGGGCGCGGAGCTAATTGTGGAGCCCGTCGAGGCCGTGACACATTGCGAGGCGTGCGGCCGTGACTACGCGACGGTCGAGCACGGCAAGACCTGTCCCCATTGCGGTAGCGGCGAGACATACCTGCTGCAGGGCCAGGAGGTCATGATCAAGCAGATCGAGACCCCCGACGAGGACCCGGCAGACGCTGTCCCCGACGGCCCTTCCGACGTCCCCGACGCCGTCGACGCCGCCAACCCCCTCCACATCGTCTAGGATCCCCTATAAGTTGCGGTGAAATAGTTCCTAAATCCAGCCTTGTGGCTCTTAAACAAGAACTATTCCACCGCAACTATTTTGAGTGGTTTCTTAAACCATAAGTCACGAAAATAGTCAAGCCATGTCTGTTTAAACAAAATAGCGGCAGTACAAGCGCATTCGCGCTTGCCTAAAATCGATATTAATGAACAGCCTGCTTGTATCTGTAAAATGCATGGCTTGATGAGCGACGCCTTGTCGTGTAATGAGTCAAAAAGCAGTAACGTAATCAATTTGTAACAAACTTAGACGTTTAAACAAATAATCCAACCTTTTGCGAATTTAGCTATAATTCCACAAACCAAACAGGTATACTTCCTTCATGTCGTGTAGGAAATACGTAGACAAAAAGGAGGTTATGTGATGGTAAGTATTGTTCTTGCTAGCCACGGGGACTTGGCAGCTGGAATCAAGCAGACGGGCTCGATGGTCTTTGGCGATCAGCCGTCTGTTGCCGTGGTCTCGCTCGAGCCGAGCATGGGCCCCGACGACTTCCGTGCCAAGGTCGAGGAAGCAGTCGCTTCCTTCGAGGACCAGGAGCAGGTGCTCTTCCTCGTTGATCTGTGGGGCGGCACGCCGTTCAACCAGATCAGCGGGCTCATCGAGGGCCACGATTCCTGGGCTATCGTCACCGGTGTCAACCTGCCTATGCTCATCGAGGCATATTCGCAGCGCTTTGACGCAAAGAACACTGCACATGCGATCGCAAAACATCTCGTGACTGAGGCTAAGGCTGGCGTGCGCGTCAAGCCCGAGTCTCTGGAGCCCGAGGAGAAGAAGCCGGCTGCGGCCGCCGCTGCTCCTGCAGGCGCCATCCCTCCGGGAACGGTCATCGGCGACGGGCACATCAAGATTGCCCACGTCCGTATCGACACCCGTCTGCTGCATGGCCAGGTGGCCACCACGTGGACCAAGCAGATCAACCCCAACCGCATCATCGTGGTTTCCGACGGCGTTGCTCACGACGAGCTCCGCAAGACCATGATCGAGCAGGCTGCCCCTCCGGGAGTCCATGCCAACGTCGTGCCCATCAAGAAGATGGCCGAGGTCGTCAAGGACACGCGCTTTGGTGACACCAAGGCTATGCTGCTCTTTGAGAACCCGCAGGATCTGCTCAAGGCTATCGAGGCCGGCGTCGACATCAAGGAAGTCAACATCGGTTCCATGGCTCACTCCAAGGGCAAGGTCGTCGTCACCAACGCCGTCGCTATGGGCGATGACGACGTCAAGACTCTCGAGGCCCTCAAGGCCAAGGGCGTCAAGTTCGAGGTCCGCAAGGTTCCTTCGGATTCCTCCGAGGATCTCGACGCCATGTTGAAGAAAGCTAAGGCCGAACTGGCCGCTCAAGCATAGTAAAGGAGGGTCCGATACATGTCTGCAATCACTATTCTGCTTGTTGCGATTGTCGCGTTGCTTGCCGGTATGGAAGGCATTCTGGATGAGTTCCAGTTCCATCAGCCGCTCGTGGCATGCACGCTTATCGGTCTCGTAACCGGTCACCTTCAGGAGGGCATCCTCCTGGGCGGTTCGCTCCAGATGATGGCCCTTGGCTGGGCTAACGTCGGCGCCGCTGTCGCGCCTGACGCCGCTCTGGCCTCGGTCGCTTCTTCGATCATCATGGTGCTCGCCCTCAACGGTGGCGCCACCGATTCGGCCAAGGCCGTTACCGCCGCCATCGCCGTCGCCGTCCCGCTGTCGGTCGCTGGTCTGTTCCTGACCATGATCTGCCGTACCATTGCTACCGCTATCGCTCACGCCATGGACGGTTGCGCCGAGAAGGGCGACTTCTCCGGCATCGAGCGCTGGCAGTATGCTGCCATCCTCATGCAGGGCCTTCGTATCGCCATCCCGGCAGTGCTTCTGTGCGTCATCCCGGCCGAGGCCGTTACCAACGCGCTTAACGCTATGCCCGACTGGCTGTCCGGCGGCATGGCTGTCGGCGGCGGCATGGTCGCTTCCGTCGGTTACGCCATGGTCATCAACATGATGGCCACCAAGGAGACCTGGCCGTTCTTCGTCCTCGGCTTTGTCCTTGCTGCCATCCCTCAGCTCACGCTGATCGCCCTTGGTCTCATCGGCATCTCCCTTGCCCTCATCTACCTTGGCCTTAAGGATCTGGCCAAGCAGGGTGGCGGCATGGGCGGTGGCTCCGGCGACCCGCTCGGCGACATTCTGAACGATTACGAGTAGGAGGGGAGTGATACATATGGCAGAGAACAAGATTCAGCTCACCAAGGCTGACCGCAAGAAGGTTTGCTTCCGTCATCAGTTCCTTCAGGGCTCGTGGAACTACGAGCGTATGCAGAACGGCGGCTGGTGCTTCGCAATGATCCCTGCGATCAAGAAACTCTACACCAGCAAGGATGACCAGATTGCCGCTCTTAAGCGCCACCTGGAGTTCTATAACACCCACCCCTATGTTTCCGCCCCCGTCATTGGCGTTACCCTCGCCCTCGAGGAGGAGCGCGCCAACGGTGCTCCGATTGACGACGTCGCCATTCAGGGCGTCAAGGTCGGTATGATGGGCCCGCTCGCCGGTGTCGGCGACCCCGTCTTCTGGTTCACCCTTCGCCCGATTCTGGGTGCTCTGGGCGCTTCCCTGGCCCTGTCCGGTAGCATCGCCGGTCCGCTGCTGTTCTTCTTCGCGTGGAACATCATCCGTTACGCCTTCCTGTGGTACACGCAGGAGTTTGGCTACAAGGTCGGCTCCTCCATCGCCAAGGACCTCTCCGGTGGTCTGATGGGCAAGGTCACCGAGGGCGCTTCCATCCTGGGTATGTTCATCATCGGCGCCCTGGTCGAGCGCTGGGTGTCCATTTCCTTCACCCCGATCGTCTCCACGGTCAAGCAGTCTGCTGGAGCCTTTATCGACTGGGCTAGCCTGCCCTCCGGTTCCGAGGGTATCAAGGAAGCGCTGACGATGTACAACTCCGTCGGTGCTACCGCCCTTGATCAGATGAAGGTCACCACGCTTCAGGCCAACCTCGATCAGCTCATCCCCGGCCTTGCCGCCGTATGCCTGACCCTGCTGGTCTGCAAGCTCCTCAAGAAGAAGGTCAGCCCGATTGTCATCATCCTGGCTCTCTTCGCCGTCGGCATCATCGGTCGCTTCTGCGGCTTCATGTAAGCACGCTTCGGCTTAAGACCGAGAGTTGCTAGGTAAGGGCTTTTGAGCCATTGAAACGGACCGCACCCGGTGGGTACACTGGATGCGGTCCGATTGTTTTTATTGGAGGGCGATGCGCGTATGGCGCAATCTCAGAACAGCACGGTCGATCTGGCAACGCCGGCAACCTGCCTGATGGGTCTTACCAGCCACGGTAACGTGATGGTGGGCAATAAGGCGTTCGAGTATTACAACGAGCGCAATCCCGAGGATTATATTCAGATCCCGTGGGACGAGGTCGACTATATTGCCGCCGAGGTTTTACGCGGCACCAAGAAGATCACGCGTTTTGCCATCTTCACCAAGGACAACGGTCACTTTACGTTTTCGACGCGCGACGACAAAGAGACGCTTCGTGCTGTCCGCAAGTACGTCGACGAGGATAAGCTCGTGCGTTCGCCCGACTTTATCGATGTGACTGCCAAGGGCGCCAAGAGCATTCCTTCCGTCATCAAAGGCCTCTTCCACAAAGGCAACTAGTCATTAAAGAGCGCCCCCCAAAGTGGGACGCAGTTTCCCATGGGGCTCGATTGGGAAAGTGCATCCCAGTTCGAGCGCCGATTCCGGGATGTAGTTTCCGGAACGGGGTCGTTTGGGAAACCGTGTCCCGTTTCGAGCCGAAATTCTGGGACACAGTTTCCAGCGAGGTCCCATTGGGAAAGTTTGACCCAGAATTTGCCTGGATAGTGGGACACACTTTCCGGAGGGCTGTTCCACCGCAACTTCGAAGAGTGGCTATACGCTGTATTACAACGGCGTAAATCTGCTACACTAGTACAACATGCCTCCGTAGCTCAGGGGATAGAGCACCGCTCTCCTAAAGCGGGTGTCGACGGTTCGAATCCGCCCGGGGGCACCAGAGGAATATCGAGCCCGGTACCGCTACGGTGCCGGGCTCTTCTGGTCTAAGGGCGGGATTCGAGCCGTCGACACCCGCGTCACCAATTTCCCCGCGGGGGAGTTTTCGAATCCGCCCGGGGGCACCAGAGGAATATCGAGCCCGGTACCGCTACGGTGC
>CABSZR010000025.1 GCA_902482185.1 uncultured Collinsella sp.
TCTTGCCGTCGTGCGCTGCCTCGTAAGCCTCCCAGGGCTCGCTGCCGCACGAGCCACAGCGCCAGAACATGCCGGCGATGTCGTGCTCGATCAGCAGGCTCGACGAGCCCAGCACGAGTGTCTGCTCAGCGGGGCAGCCCAGGAACTCCCCTGCCAGCTTGCGTGCCGAGGGAATGCCCTCAAAGCAGCCGTAGTTGGAACAATCGACGTTGCCGTCGTGCAGATCGGCATCGGCATTGAGGATATCGAGCATGGGTCGAGAGATGTCCACCTGGGAGGGCGACGGCTTGCCGCGGGCCATGTCGAGCGCCAGGCCCTTGGCCTTGACCTCGGCGACCTCGGCTTTGAGCACCTCGATGGCGGCATCGAGTTCGGTGGTTTCCATCTTCTGGTAGATCGTCTGCATGGGTGCGACCTTTCGCGAAGCGGTACGTTGCAGTTCGTCTAAGTATAGACCGCCACCGCCGCAAGGGTATGAAGCCGTGATAGATTAAGTCCATCGCAATAAATTACGAAACGCCGCGCATGCCGGCGTGGGGCGCCCAAGGAGACACTATGGAGTACGGATCGTTCCAGGCCGAGGAATTCGGCGACCTGCAGCGCCTGGTCGACGGGCTGTTTTATGACCGCCACGCCATCGACCGCCTGGATCTCATCGTGCAGGCCGAGATCTTGGACCTCGCGCCCGACCTTATGGAAATCGTGAACCTTTTGCCGCCCGGCTACTACGACCGCCAATCGCTTTGCGACCAGCTCAACTCGGCCCTTGCCGCCCACGGCTGGGGCGCCGTCTACGGCACCGTGGAATAAGCCTAGTCATTGGGGCCTGTGGTCAAAAAATAGCAAATATGAGTACTGTTACTTTTTTAGTAACAGCGATTTTGAATTAAAAAAGCCAGTCTTGGCCTTTTGTGTCCGGTTTTGGAAGGATGCATCAGCATTTTTCGTCCAGCCACGCAATCGTTAATGCACAGACAGAATAGATTTGTACATTATTTTTCGCGCCTAAAATGAAACGCCGTTTGTGACAGTACTCACAAACGGCGTTTTTTGGCCACTGGGGTGTCCGGCAGGTGGCAAGTACCACTCAAAACCGCGTTTTACACGCGCTCGAGCAGGCTCTGGCGTCTGTTTCTACGCGCCTACTCGTTCTTGGGCGCGGGGTGCTTGCAGATCACACTCATGTAGATCATGCCAAGTACGGCCGCGGTGACAGAGCCGGCGAGAATAGCGGCCTTGGCAGCCAGAACCTCAAACTGGGCCGTCGGGAAGGCGAGGCCGCTGATGAGAATCGACATGGTAAAGCCGATACCGCCCAGAATGCCCACGCCGGCAATCATATGCCAGTTGACATTGTGCGGCAGCTCGCAGGCCTTGAGCTTGACCAAGGCGAACGTCATGCCAAAGATACCGATCGGCTTACCCAGCAGCATGCCAAAGTACACGCCGAGCGTCACCGGGTCGGTGAGCAGCGTGCTCATGTCCACGCCCACCAGGCGAACCTGTGCGTTCACGAACGCAAAGATCGGCAGGATCACAAAGTTGACCGGCGTGGAAATCAGACGCTCCATGCGGATGAGCGGCGGGGTCACGCGGTGCATGACGCGCTCGACCTTGGTGGTCGAGACGGTAAAGTCATGCTGGCCCAGGATGTGTGCCTCGTCGTCGTAGCGGTCATCGAGCAGCGGCAGGCACTCGCCCAACCAATCGGTGAGGCTATCGAGCTTGACGCCGCACTTGGCCGGAATGGTGAAGGCCAGGATGACGCCAGCAAGCGTGGCATGCACGCCGCTCTTGAACATGCAGAACCACAGCAGCAGGCCCAGTACCGAATACGGGGCAAGGCGGTAATGCTGCGTCTTGTTGAGCCACACGAGCGCGCAGGTCACAAGCGCGGCGGCGCCCAACCAAAACGGATTGGGGCTCTGGCCGTAGAAGATGGCGATGGCGGCGATGGAAATGAGGTCGTCGGCGATGGCGAGCGTCGAGAAGAACACGCGCACGCCGTTGGGCACGCGATTGCCCAAAAGCGACAGCACGCCCAGCGCAAAGGCAATATCGGTTGCCATGGGAATGGCCCAGCCGTTGTGCGCGCCGGCATGGTTAAAGATCAGATAGATGCAGGCGGGAACGACGACGCCGCCCACGGCCGCCAGCATGGGAAGCATGGCCTGACGCGGATTCTTGAGCTCGCCGACCGTCATCTCGTACTTAAGCTCAATACCCACCAACAAAAAGAAAATCGCCATGAGGAAGTCGTTGACGAAAAGCTCAACGGTGAGACCGGCCGTAAGGTTGCCCAGGCCCACATACAGCGGGGTCTCCAAAAAGTGATGGATGGCCTCATAGGCATCGGTATTGGCGCAAATGACGGCGGCGATGGCGGCGAAGACCATGACGGCGGCGGAAATCGTGCCGTTCTCGGCGATGCGCTCCCAGATGTCGTGACGCTCAAAACGCTTGCGCTCACGGACGTTGAACAGCTGCTCGGGTGCTGCCATGGGCGGCTCCTTTCACGGGAAAGCTCCCGTCTTAAAAAAGCACGGCCCGCCCAAGTGGCGGCGCCGCGCTCTAACGTATTACGCTTGCATCTAGCCTACCCTGCACGACAAGCACGCAGGCGTGGCCGAAAAGCGGAACCACAGGTTGAACATTATTTGCTCAACGGCACGGGCACGCCTGTCCAAGAGACGACGCGGCGCCGTGCACAAAAAACGACCGGAGCGCGGGGCGTCCGCGATCCGGTCGTGGCGTTTGGTCAACTAAACCTAGCAGGCGGCCATGATGGGGGCAGCAACCTGCTTCTTACGGGAGAGGACGCCCGGCATCCAGACGCCGTCGTGCTCGTCGGCAATGCCCAGGCCCTTCTGAGCAGCCTCGGTCTCGCCCTCGAGCAGGACCTGCGAGCCCTCCTCCATGATGTCGGTGATGCACAGGACAATGCCGTCAGCACCCTTCTCGGCGGCGTAGGCGCGCATGGCCTCGCGGATCTCGTCGATCATACCGAGCGCACGGCTCTTGTCGACGGTCTCGTACTGGCCGATGAGCAGCTTCTTGCCGGCGGGCTCGAACATCTTGATGTCGTTGCCGACCATCTCGGCTGCGGTGAAGGAGCCGGACGGACGGGTGAGGAAGACCTCCATGCCGAACTTGACCGGGTCGACGCCCACCTGCTCGCCGAGCTTGGCGGCGACGGCGCGGTCGACATCGGTGGTGGTGGGGCTCTTGAGCATGAGCGTATCGGTCATCATGGCCGAGAGCAGCAGCTTGGCCTGGACGTCGGAAAGCTCAACGCCGAGCACGCCGGCGAGCTTGGTGACGATGGTGCAGCTGGAGCCCCAGGGCAGGCAGATGTAGTGCAGCGGGCCGGCGGTCTCGAAGTCGCCAATGCGGTGATGATCGACAACGCCAAAGACCGTGGCATCCTTAAGGCCGGCGACGGACTGGGCAGACTCGTTGTGGTCGGTGAGGACGACGAGCTGACCGGCCTCGACGGACTCGATCACGCGGGGCTCGGCGATGCCGGCGTCGGCGAGCAGCTTGGCGGACTCGGCCGGAAGCTGGCCCAGAGCGCAAGCCTCGTAGGTGTTGCCGGCATACTCAACCTGATTGAGCAGCTGGGACAGGACGACGGCGCTCATGATGGCGTCGTTATCGGGGTTCTGGTGACCAAAGACAAGAACGTTTGCCATGGATATCCTCCACTTGATATGTGTACTTGGACGTAGCTATGGTAGCACGCCGATGCCGAGCCTTCGCAGACGGAAGGGTCACGGCATATTTTGGGGCAGGCATGGGGGCCAAGACTGTCCCTTTTGCACCGTGTTGGTGCAAAGTAACCTGACCCCCTTGCACCAGCTATTTACCGGCGGCGCGCAGGGCTACGTAGGCGGCACCGATGATGCCGGCGTCGTTTCCGAGCGAAGCGACCTTAATGGGCGTCTCGCGCGAGGCAGAGAGCGCGTACTGCTTAAAGTGCTCGCGAACCTTGTCGAGGTAGACATCGGCCGAAGCGGACGCGCCGCCACCGATCAGGAACATCTCGGGGTCGACCACGTTGGCGATAAGCGCCAGGGCGCGGCCAAGGTAGTCGGCCATGGTGTCGGCTGCGGCCAGCGCAAGCTTGTCGCCCTCGCGGCAGGCCTGGAACACGTCCTTGGAATCGGAGGGGCCGGTGAGCTCAATGGGCTCGACACCCGCCTTCTTGCACTCGGCAAGGTAGTTGCTCACCACGCCGGTGGCGCTGGAATACTGCTCCAGATGGCCATGGCCGCCACAGCCGCAGGTGCGCTCCTCGGCCGGGTTCAGGCACATGTGGCCAATCTCGCCGCCGGCGCCCACAACGCCCGATACCACGTCGCCGTTAACGATAACGCCGCCGCCCACGCCGGTACCGATGGTGACCATCACCACGTTCTGCACGCCCTTGGCAGAACCGAGCCAGGCCTCGCCCATGGCAGCGGCGTTGGCATCGTTCTCATACTTAACGACCGCATCGGGGCAGTGCTTCTGAATGGCGACCCTCAGCTCGGGCAGGTTAATGGCAATGTTGGCCTTGACCTTGGCATCGCCCGACGCCGGGATGGGACACGGAACGGCCAGGCCAATGCCCGCCACAAAGGCACGCGGAATCTGTGCCTTGGCGACCACCTGGTCGATAGCCTCGGTCACCGCGGCAAAGCCCGCAGCGTCAACGATAGGAGGCGTGGGCACGCTGGCCTTGGCAAGCAGGTTGCCGTCCTCGTCGAACAGGCCCTCCTTAACCGAAGTGCCGCCGACGTCGATGCCGATGTAGTACTGCTTAGGTTCCATGGGAGCCCACCTTTCTCGTTTAAACATTGCCTGTATGGTACCGCTCTCAAGGCAAAAACCTACCAAAAAGGGACAGGTTTGTTTTGGCAGGTTTTATCTGGGGTAACGCAATTGGCTGCCCAACAGGCCGCGCAAGACCATCCCCAAAAATAAAGGCGCCGGGAGGCGGAGGCTCCCGGCGCCCGTCAAAGGGACTATGTTGTCTGTTGGACCGCACGGTCCGTCGCGGCGATAACGCCGACTAGGCCTGAAGTGCCTGCAGCTGCTTGTGAACCTCGATGAGCTCCGTCGCCATGACGCGCATGGTCTCGGTACCGGCCATCTGGTCCTCGGCATGCAGCAGAATCAACGGGGCCTCGCCGTTACGCTCGCCGTTGGCCTCCTTCTTCAGAAGCCCCATGTGAACATCGTGGCCACCGTTATAGGCCTCGTCGCCCTGCTTGATAAGCTCCTCGGCGGCGTCAAAATCGCCCTCCTTGGCCTTTTGCACGGCATTGATGTACATGCTCTTGGCGGTACCGACGTAGCTGATGATCTCGAAGCAGGTCATCTGCAGTTCGTTCATATCCTCCATGCGGAGCACCTAGCCCATCACGCTGACGCAGTGGTCGATGATGCCGGCAGCGTTCATGCGGCCGTAGTCGACCATGTTGATAACCTCAACCGGGAAGCGGCCGGCGGCCTCCTTCTCAAAATCGCCCTTGGTGTAGCCGATCTGCGGACCAAGCAGCAACATGTCGCACTCGTCCAGGTGATCGTGGGCCTCGTTCATGGGACGAGCCTCGACCTCAATATCCAGACCACGGTTTGCAACCTCGGCCTGCATCTTCTGGACCAGCAGGCTCGTGGACATGCCGGCATTGCAGCAGAGCATGATCTTCTTCATGGTTTCCTCCTTATAACTGCGCGGCGCGCAGACGACAACTGGTTTTATTCCTTGCGGCTATTGTGCCCACCCCCCTGCATCTTTACACAAGGGAGAGAGCTGCGGGCACCGGCACCGCGTACCGGCGCCCGCAAAGGTGAAAGGGACGAACGTTAGGCGTTCTACTCGGCGAAAGCCTCCTGCTTGGCGATTGCCTTCTCGGAAATCTTCATAAAGGGCAGGTAGACGGCCATGCCAATGACAATCTCGATAGCCTGCCACACGCCGGCGCGCCAGTCAAAGCCCGTAGCGAGCAGGGCATTGATGACGGGAGGCATGGTCCAGGGCACCTGGGCGATGCAGGGGCTGATGATGCCTGCGCAGGTAAGGCCATAGGTGATGCCGATGAACAGATCGGGAAGAAGGACGAACGGGATCATGAGCGGCAGGTTGTACACGATGGGGTAACCGTAGATAACCGGCTCGTTGATGTTGAACAGACCAGGCAGGATAGCCATCTTGGAAACGGTCTCGGAAGCCTTGTTCTTGGAGAACAGGAGCGTGTCGAGCAGGAGCATGAGGGTGCAGCCCGAGCCGCCGATGAGGGCGAAGCTGTTAACGATCTGCATGTTCATGTAGTGATCGGGCTGGATGGTGCCACCGGCGGCAAAGGTAGCCATGTTGTCGACGATGAGCATGGTCAGGATCGGCTCGACGGTAGCGCCAGAGATGGTGGACTGGTGAATACCGACGCAGAACAGCAGGTTAGCAAGGGTGTAGATGAGGATAACAGCCCACGGACCGGCGTTCATGATGCTCTTGAGCGGGTTGGAGATGCACGTGGAGATGATGGTGCACAGATCGGTGCCGGCGCACACGGCGAGCAGGGCTGCGGCAAGAGCGAAGACCGCGAGGTTAAGCAGCATCGGAATCATGACGTTGAAGGAGTTGGAGACCGCGGGAGGCACGCCCTCGCCCAGCTTAACCTTGAGCTTCTCGACGCCAGAAATCTTGATGAAGAGCGAGACGGAAAGCAGGGCGATGATAATAGCCGAGAACAGACCGTTGGTGCCGGTGTTGGCAGTCGAAAGGGCGCCCGTGACCTCGGCGGAGGTGATCTTGTCGGTGAGCAGTGGGCTCGTGGCGGCAAGCGAGGCGGTGATCTGCTGCGGCATCATGATGACGAAGGCAGAGATGGCGACGACCACGCAAGCGAGCGGGTTATCGAAACGCTTGTTCTTGGCGAGGCTGTAGCCAATCAATCCGGCCAAGATAATGGCAGAGACGTTGAGGGTGCCCAGCGTAATTGCCGAGCCCCACGTCTGAAGGTTGGCAAGGCCCGCCGCATCGAGCGGGAACAGAGGGAACACGACGTTGTTAATAAGAACCGCGATACCCGCAAGGATATAGAGCGGCGTGATGGTCGCGAAGGCGTCACGCAGGGAACGCAGGTGAACCTGGTTTCCCACCTTCGCAGAGACCTCGGCAAACTTGTCGAGGAAGCTCTTTCCGTTGTCACTGGCCATGATTGCTCCTAACTTTCAAATCCGGCCTTTCCTATGCGCACGGTGGTCTGTCGCCCTCTGCCACCAGATGTGCCATGTGTTGCGCGCGGCGGCGCGCGGTCTGGGCGTTCGCCCGGTCGCTAATCAACCACGTGGGTCGTGGCGACCTGTTTGAGCCAGGCCGCCGACTTCTTAAGACGGCGCTTATAGCCATCCATCAGATCGACCTCGACAAAGCCATAGCGATTCTTAAAGGCATTGGCCCAAGACCAGTTATCGATGACGGCCCAATAATGGTATCCACGGCACTTGGCGCCCTCGGCAATTGCCTTGGCAACCCACTCCAGATGCTGGCGTACAAAGTCGACGCGGTAGTCATCCTGGATGGTTCCTTCGGCGTCACGGTTCTTGTATTCGTCCATGATGCCGATGCCGTTCTCGGAAACGAACCACTCAAGATCGGGGTAGTTCTTAGCGCAGTCCATGCCAAAGTCGTAGAGGCCCTGCGGGTAGATCTCCCAGCCGCGGCTCTCGTTCATAACGGCGTCGGGCCATACGTACTCGTCGGCAAAGTGCGGCAGACCGTACTGGTCGATCTTGCTCGCCGGCGCCTGAACGCGCGTGGGGTGGTAGTAGTTGCAACCGAGCCAGTCGACAACACCCTGCTTAAGAATCTCTTGGTCGCCGACACGGAACGGAAGCTTAACGCCGCCCTCGGCCAGGCTGTCGAGCACGTCGGCGGGAAGCTCGCCCTTGGTGATGAGGTCGAGCCACCAGCGGTTGTTGATGCCGCTGGTCATGCGCACGGCCTCGAGGTCCGCCTCGCTGGGGTTCTCCTTGGTGTAGACCGGGGTAAAGCAGTTGATCATGCCGATCTTGGCATCGGCGCGAATAGCGCCCTCGTCATAGGCGCGACGATAGTTGGCCACGGCCAGCGCGTGCGCCAGCGAGATGTGATACTGCACGGTGCGGGCGCGGTTGAAGTCGTGGAGCTGCGGGAACCACACGCCCTCCTGATAGCGCTGCTCGGGCTCGACGATGGGCTCGTTAAAGGTGAACCAGTACTTAATCTCCTGGCCAAACTCGTGGAAGGCGACGTCGGCGTAATGTGCGTAAGCCTCGACAACCTCACGGCTCTCCCAGCCGCCACGGTTAAAGAGGTAGGTGGGCATGTCAAAGTGGTACAAGTTGACAAACGGCTCCAAGCCGGCTTCGCGAGAGGCGCGGAACAACTCGTGATACCACGCGGCACCTTCCTCGTTGAGGTTGCCGTCGGCATCGAGCAGACGGCTCCACTGGATGGAAGTGCGATAGGTATCCAGACCCAAGTCCTTCAAAATGCGAAGGTCTTCCTGGTACTTGGCCATAAAGTCATTGCCGGCGTAAGAGCCAACGCGGTTGTAGAACGAACCCAGATCCTGGATGGACCAGGTGTCCCACAGGTTCTCGAGCTTGCCGCCCTGGTTCCACTGACCCTCAGTCTGCGGGCCGGACATAGCAGCGCCAAAGAAGAAGTCGTTGGGCAGCTGATACTGTGCCATCAAAGTCCTCGCTTTCGTGTTCTAGAGCTTCCGGTTGGAGACGGGTTTGCTTTGGCAGGTTATCCGGCGCGGGCGCGCACCGGCCATACCGATATCCAACCCGCCAAAACAAAACCGTCCCCAAACGGTCGATCCTGTTGTGCGGAAGGATTCCGTTCGTTGCTTAAACTATAGCGCTCTAATTTTAAAAGTAAAGCGTCTTTTTCTTTTTTCTTTCTCGAACTTCTTAGATAAAAGTAATATGGATGCCCTGTTGAGGGTTATACTTACTTTTTGTATTCATATATGTCGGAAAGGAGGTTCCATGATTCCCAAATACGAGGCGATAGCTGCAGATATTCGTCGAAGTATCGAGGATGGCGCTCTTAAACCGGGCGACAAGCTTCCCACCGTCGTTGAGTTCTGTGAGCTCTATAGCGTTTCCAAAATCACCGTCAAACGAGCTATCGAGCAAATCACCGAGGAAGGTCTAATTACCAGCCGTCGTGGATCGGGTACCTACGTTAAGGACACGGCGGGGCTTCCCGGCCAGGCGTTTTTCCAGGGCAAAAACGACCGTGCCCAGGGCTTTTCGTATGAGCACCGCGGGGAAAAGGTGACCTCGGTGGTCTACGATTTCTCGATTGTTAATCCACCAGCGGACATCGCAGCCCAGCTGGGAATTGCCGAGGATGACTTTGCCTATCACATCGTGCGCGTGCGTCAGGCCGATGAGAAGCCCATCGTTATCGAGTACACCTACATGCCCCTCGAGCTGATTCCAGGCCTTAAAAAGAAGGACCTGTACGGATCGGTCTACCACTTCATCCGCGAGCAATGTGGGCTGAAGATTTCGAGCTTCCACCGTACCATTCGCGCCGTGGCAGCAACCAAGGAAGAAGCTGAGCGCCTGGACACCAAACCTGGCTCTCCCCTGCTCGAGCTCAAGCAGATTGGCTTTTTGGACAGCGGCGCCGCCTTTGAGTATTCGGTCTCGCGCAACGTTGGCGACCGCTTTGAGTTGCACAACGTAACGTTGGCATAGGTTTTTGTAGTCATCCGGGCGCTCGCTTTGAGCTGTTTTGTGCAGCGCCCGCGCAACACAATGGGGGTATGAACATGTCCGATTTGATTAAACTGACGCCGATCTTCCACGAGAAAATCTGGGGCGGCCGTCAACTCGAAACCGTATTTGGCTACGACATTCCCGAGGGTCCCATCGGTGAGTGCTGGGCCATCTCGGCCCATCCCAACGGTGACTGCCAGATTGCGGAGGGCCCGTATGCCGGCCACACGCTTTCATGGCTGTGGGCCGAGCACCGCGAGCTCTTTGGCAATTGCGAGGGCAAGGAGTTCCCGCTGCTCATTAAGATTCTGGATGCCAAGGACGACCTTTCGATCCAGATTCATCCCAACGACGAGTACGCCGCCAAGCACGAGAACGGCAGCCTGGGCAAAACCGAGTGCTGGTATGTGCTGGACTGCGAGCCCGGTGCCACGATCATTGTCGGCCAGCGCGCGCACGACCGCGCCGAGGCCGCGCAGATGATCGAGGACGGCCGCTGGGACGACATGCTCAACGTACTGCCGATCCACAAGGGCGACTTTTTCCAGATTGATTCCGGTACCGTGCACGCCATCAAGACCGGCACGCTCATTTTGGAGACGCAGCAGTCGAGCGACGTGACGTATCGTCTGTACGACTACGACCGTCCCGGCACTGACGGCAACCTGCGCCCGCTGCACATTGAGCAGAGCCTCGACTGCATCGACTTTGATGCTCAGGCTCCGACCGACGGCACGGTGACCGCGCCCGAGGTGGACGGCGTGACCGAGCTCGAGTCCAACCCCTGCTACACCGTCGACCGCGTGCGCGTCGACGGCAGCAAGACCCTCGACCAGCGCTGGCCCTTCATGTGTCTGTCGGTCATCGACGGCGAAGGCACCGTCTGCGGCGACCCCGTCCACAAGGGAAGCCACCTGCTGGCCCCGAGCACCGTCAGCTCCATCGACCTCGAAGGCAAGATGGAACTGATCATCAGCCACCTCTAGGTCGCAACAACAACCAAAACGCAACAAGGGGCTCCCCCGTCCACCAACGGAGGAGCCCCTACTCGTATCTACATATCAGCCCACCCGGCTCTCCAGATCAAAAAGCGAACGAGCAGAGCGACGTTCGCAAGCAACGTTATCTAAGGACCTGGGCGGGCGTATGGGGCAACATCGATCGCGAGTTCCGCACGCAAAGGAGGCCACTTAATGTGGCCTCCGTCTTGCGCAGGACTGTCCGAGCAGGCGATGTTGCCCCATACGCCCGCCCAGGTCCGCCGGGATTACGACAGTTTAACGATCGGTGCAAAGCCCTTCATCAGCTTTTTGGTCTGGCCGGTCTTTTCGAATTGAACCTCGATCATGTCTCCGACAACCGAGATGACAGTACCCGTGCCAAAGGTCTTGTGACTCACAGTATCGCCCGCGGCAAAGTCCTGCGATGCGCTGGCGCGATCGACCTTGCGCTCCACCGTCGGGGACACCTTGGACGACGGCTTTTTGGCTCGCGGCGCGCCCGAGCCAAAGGTCGAGGCAACACGGCCGGCGTCGGGCGAGACCCCACGATGGCGCTCGGTCCCGTAGCTGCTGCCGCCAAAGAAATCGTCAAAGCTCGATCCACCGCGCGAACCGGAACCGCCGGTCGAGCGCGTATGCGAGCCAAACACCTTGCCGCCATACATATCCGAGCCCATGCCCGAGCCAAAGGTGCCGTGACGGTCGCCGCGCTTCTCCCAGCCCGTGCCTTCAAAACCGGCAGAACCGATACCGCTAAACTCGATATCCTCAAACGGAATCTCATTGAGGAAGCGCGAGCGCGGGTTGGCAGAGGTCGAGCCGTAGGTGCGACGCGTGGCCGCATAGGTCAGGAACAGGCGCTTACGGGCGCGCGTGATGGCGACGTAGGCTAGGCGACGCTCCTCCTCGAGCTTGCCCGGATCATCGCTGCCGCCAAAGTCATGCACGTGCGGGAAGATACCCTCCTCCATGCCGGCCACGAACACCGCCGGGAACTCCAGGCCCTTGGCGGAGTGGATGGTCATCATCGTGATGGCGTGCTGCTGGCCCGCGAGGGAGTCAAGGTCGCTGCGCAGGGCGAGCCACTCCATGAAGGCGGGGAGCTTCTCCGACGCAACGGGCGGACGGCCCAACCCGTCTGCGAGC
>CABSZR010000026.1 GCA_902482185.1 uncultured Collinsella sp.
GAGCAGGTGCCGGGGCAGGTGCAGGCGCGGGCGCCGGGGCAGGCGCAGCACCAGTGGCTGCCGTGGGATTGAATCCCGCAGGAGCAGGCTTCTTCTCACCCGGGAGCACAAAAGTCAAAACGTCGTCCTTGTCCTCATCGGCCCATTCGCTTGCATAACGTGCAGCCCAATAGCCAACGGCACGGTGCTTGAGCATCTTGCCAAAGACCGTAAGGAACACCGTGACGAATGCAATCAGCACCAGGAACAATACGAGCGTGACACCACCGGCGGTAACAATCGCCTCGATACCCGTGGGGCGATAGTAATAGCCGTACGCGCCAATTCCGGCGATGGCACCAAAGACAGCTGTCAAGATCCACGTAATGGCGTTGGAAACCAGGCCCGTCAAAAACTCGGGAAGGAACGAAGCACAGAACAGCTTGGTCTTGTTGTGCTTAAACGCCGCCCAGACCTTATCGAGCGAAAACGCGCTCTCGACACGCCCGGTCACCGCAAAGTGCATCACGGCGATGTCGGCGAACATCTTAAAGAAGACACCCAGAATCGCCGAGGCAATTAGCGCCAGGACAAGCAGGCCAAGCGAGCCAAACAGCGCAGCCTCGAGCGCATAAGAGCCGTAATAAGAATACGAGCCCGCAGCGCCAATTACCACGCCCTCCACCAGCGAAAGCACTACACCGATAACGGGAATGGCAGCGATAACCTCGAGCACGACCGAAATAACGCTCGAAAAGACTCCGAGACCAAACGACGTGGAACGCATCAGCGGACGATCCATGCCGTCATCGATCTTAAGCGACAGATCGCGACCCCACTCGATGCCAAAGCCGGAACCGCACACGCTCGCAATGCAAGCTGCCAAAAAGCCGATGGCAGCCGCAATGCCGCCAATAACGGGAATAAACAACACGAGCACCGACACAACGCAAATCAGCGCCGGCAAAAACGCGATTTGGCATACACGCTGAAGCACACCCGGAGTCTTGGTCATATCTTGGAACGCCTGAGCCACACAGCCCTTTGGCGCATTCGCCACGGGCGGTTGCGGAACAAACTGCTGGGGCTGAGGCTGTCCCTGGGGAGCGGGGCCAGCGGCACCGGCATTAGGAGCACCACACACGCCGCAGAACTTGTCGTTATCGCCCATGGGGGCGCCACACTGCGAGCAGAACATAGAATCATCCCTTCGTATCTTGAACAAATCACTTGGATCGCAAACGATGTCTTTAGCATCATTATTGCCCAATGTGGGGTCAAATACTCAAAGATGACCGATTTGCAAGATACACGGCGCCAGCAGGCGGTTCGTTGAATACGTCTGTGCTAGTTCGTTCCGCGGAAGCCCTTGCCGACAATCTCGGAGCTGTCGACGATCGTGATAAAGGCACCCGGATCGACCTCGCGCGCATAACGGCGCAGCTGCACGGCCTCGCGACGGCTCAGCACGCTCATGATCACCGTCACGCACTTGCCCGAGAAGGCACCGTAGCCGCGACTGATGGTCGCCGTACGGTTGAGATGCTTGACGATAAACTCCTCGACCTTAAGGGGCTCGGAGCAAATGACCGTGCAGACTTTGCGCAGGTGAATGCTCTCAATGGCTTTGTCGACCACAAGCGTCTTGGCAAACAGGCCGAGCACACAATACAGACCGACACGCGGGCCATACAAAAAGGCCGCGATGGCCACGATGCCGATATCAACCAACAGCAGCGCGCGGCCAATCTCGAGCGTCGTGCGGCGCTTGAGGATCATGGCAAGAATGTCCGTGCCGCCCGTCGAGGCGCCAATATCAAAGACAATAGCGCTGCCGAGCGCCGGCAGGATCACGGCAAAGCACAGGTCGAGCCACATATCACCCGTCAGAGAGACATCGGTCGGAATAAAGAGCTCAAACAGCGAAACATAGGCGGACAGCGCAAACGAGGCGAAGACGCTCCACAGGATTGCCTTGCGCTCCAAAAAGATAAAGCCCAAAACGACGAGAACCGCGTTGATAATCCACATAAAGACGCCGACGGGCAGGGTCGGGAACAGCGTGGACAGAATGACCGACACGCCCGAGGTGCCGCCAAAAGCAAAGTGATTAGGGGTTTTAAACGCAACGATGGCAAAGGCCGTAAGAATCAGGCCCAGATTGAGCTCGGCAAAAAAGCGCGGGAAGCCCGGCTCCTGGCTGCGCTTTTGGCCGGCACGCTCGCCGCGCTCGATATCGGTGCGATCAACCACGCGCTCCATCGGCACCACGGGAGGACGATGCATCTCCTCGGCAGCACGCGATGCCGCCTCTGCCGCGGCGGCCTCAATCGCCCATGCCTTGCTTTCTGTTTCGTGCTCGTCAGCCATTACGGCAACCCCTCGTTAACAATTTGGAAACAATGCGCCCATTAGGGTAACGCGGAACGCGACGATTGCAACCCCTAGTTAGACGAGCGGTATGCCTACATCGGGGGGCATACAAATAACGGCCGGCCACGCTTTTGCTTGCGCGGTCGGCCGTTTAACGTTTTCGCAGATAAAACCTGCCAAAACAAACCTGTCCCTTTTTGGAAGGTTATTCGTGCTGGCTGGTGCGGTGCTCGTACTCCTCGGGGGTGATGACGTCCTCGATACGCAGGTTGACGCCCGCCACCTCAAGGCCGGTCATCGCGGCAAGGCGCTCGGTGACACGTGCCTTGACATCGTCGAAGATCGCGGGCGCATAGGCGCCGTACTCGATGATGACGGAGATGTTGACGACCACGCGGTTGTCATCGGTGACCTCGACCGTCACGCCCTTGGTCAGATTCTCGGCACCAAACTGCTCCTGCACAAAGTGCATGAGGTTACCCTTCATGCCCAAAACGTGCGGAACCTCGCGGGTGGCCATGGCAACGATCTTCTCGATCACACCGTTGGAATAGGTCAGCGAGTCCTCGGACTCGTCTGTTTCCTCATCATCCTCGTCCGCGTCATCGGCGGACTCGGCCTCGACGAGCGCCTCATCCTCGAGCGTCACATCCTCGGCTTCGGCGACGGCCGCCTCGTTCTCCTCGAGCTCGGTATCGGCCACATCGACCTTCGTATTAAAAGCCATGGTTCCTCCTTATGCCTGCCGCGGATGCGACAGTCGAATACGTATTAGCGGCCGCTAAACAGGTGCCCGAAGAAGTTGACGATGCCGTTTTCGCCATCACGAATCTGGCCAATCACGGCACCGATCAGTACAAAGAATGCGATGACGAGCGTGTCCCACAGGCCGAGCGTGAGCACCAGTACGGCGAGCACAAAACCAGCGACGGCTCCAAGCGTGGTGTTGGGATGACGGACGGCATAGCTCCAGATGGCTGCCCCCGTACCCTTGATGAGACCCATGGCCTCATCAAAATCATCGGCGACCGCGTCATGCGACTCGGTACCCTCCACCTTGGGATCGACGGCCTCGCCTGCCGGCACGGCGCTCTGATCGATAGTCAGACGCGGGGTGCGGACGGTCTTGTCTTGATTGGTATCACTCACCGGAAACCTCCACGGTCTGGACGGTAGTCTTGGACGGCAAAAAACGAACGCGTGCGATCGTACCCGGCGTGCCGAGCATGGTGTCGCAGGCCTCCTCGATACGTTGCTGCATCGCAGTAGCCAGAGACGCCACGTCCTTATCGTCAAGCGCGATGGCGTCGACCTTAAAACAGACGCGCGATTCGTCGGAGCCCTGTACGCGCGCCTCGACGCGCTCGATCATCACGCGGTCGTCGCGCTCGGCAGCAACCCTGGCGCACGAAGAAAGCGCCGCGAGCGTGACCTCGATATTGCGCTCCCCCGCCGGATGCACGCAGGACGGCTCACGACGAGCAAACATCAGGCGGAAGAAGCTTACCAGCACGCCGATCGCCACAACTCCGCCGCATGCCGTCACGACAATGCGCGGCATGGGGTCGCGCATCAGCAGCATAAAGCGATACGTATACGGCCCCCAAAACTGGCAGACAAGCGTACCCAGCGCCACGATGGCGGCGGCAAGATACACAATCGCTAGGGCTCGTTTGAGTACGCGCACGTGGCGCTCCCTTCAAATCTCGGCTCTCGAAATGCAAAACGGTTCGCATCATTATAAAAGAGCCGGGTCCGGTGCTCTACGCACGCGGATCCGGCTCATCTATTCCACGAGGCTTGCATGCTCGCTTCATTATGCCCAGATATGCACGGCTTAACCCGTGCGGGCGCTACTCCTCCTCGAGGGCAGCGATGACCTCGTCGGTCATGTCCATGGTGCTGTAAACATCCTGGACGTCGTCGAGCTCCTCAAGACGGTCGATGAGGCGCTGAACCTTCTTGGCATCGGCGCCAGAAACCTCGGTCGGGGTGGTCGGGACCATGGTGGTCTCGGAGCCCTTGACCTGGACGCCCTGCTCCTCGAGCGCCTTGGAGACAGCCATAACGTCGTTGGCAGCAGTCCAGACGATCCACTCCTCGCCGGCGTCCTCGTAGTCCTCGCCACCGGCCTCGGCGATGGCCATCATGAACTCATCCTCGTCACCGGCAGCACCGTTGGCGATCATGGTCTCCTTCTTGGCGTTCTCGTCCAGGATCTCCTTGGCGACGACGATCTGGCCCTTGCGCTCAAACTGGAAGGCGACGGAGCCGGAGGTGCCCAGGTTGCCACCAGCGTGGGAGAAGGCGGAACGGACATCAGCGGCGGTACGGTTGCGGTTGTCGGTCAGGCAGTCGACGTAGACGGCGACACCGGCGGGACCGTAGCCCTCGTACACGATGTTCTCGTAGACGGCGGCGTCAGCACCCGAACCAAAAGCCTTGTCGATAGCGGACTTGATCTTGTCCTTAGGCATGGACTGAGCCTTGGCCTTGGCAACGGCAGCGGCGAGGCTGGCGTTGTTCTCGGGCAGCGGGTCGCCGCCGAGACGGGCAGCAACGGTGATGTTGCGGCTCAGCTTGGAGAAGAGGGCGGAACGCTTGGCGTCCTGCGCGCCCTTACGATGCTTGGTTGTGGCCCACTTAGAGTGTCCGGACATACGTGTCTCCTATCGGTTTCGACCTAAAGCCCAGCGCAGATGCTCGGGCAATATAAACAAACGTCGTTATGATATACCTACTGGCCTGCGAGATAAACCCCAAAATGAAGGCGTCGTAATGATGACCCCTTTGGTGCAAAGAAACCTGACCCCCAATGCACCAAGTTAGAACCAGAGGAAGTCGCTGCGGGTGACGGTGGCGCCGATGGCGAAGGGCATGCAGGCGATGACCGGATACAGGTAGCGCATGTAGGTTGAGCCGTTGCACGGGCCAATCAGGCACACGGCGAGCACACCCAACAGCGGCACCCAGATCGCCAGCGCACGCCATGAATGACGACGCAGCAGGTAGACCACCACGGCGATCATGATCCACACATAGGTGGCCGAGCTCATGGTGAGCGAGATAAAGGGAACACGCTGCACCGCCACACGGTACAAATTGATCAGGTGGTCGCACCAGCGCACCACGTTGCTGTCAACCGGATGGAAGTCGAAGTACTTGAGGTTATCGGGCTTTGCCATGATCTCGGCACTGCGCGCCGTGCTGTAGACCCACGCATCGCGGGCACTCGGATAAAAGTAGCCGTAGTAGTTATTGATGAGCGCCGAGATATAGCACTCGGGATCCTTTTTGAACATCTGAGCCCACACCTCAAAATAGGCCTTGATGTCCTCCTGCGAGGCGTACTCGTTAAAGCAGTTCTTGACGGCATCGGACTTGTCGGGGTTGTAGCGGCGGCCCAGGTTCTCGTACTTGAGTACGCGATCGATCACGGCACGCTCTTCGTCGGTCACCGAACCGTCGCAAGGAGCCTCCACGATGGTGCCGTCCTCCTTAACCGTGGGGTTGACGCCCGAGTTGAGGCCGTCGTGCTTTTGGACGAAACGAGCCGTCTGCTGGAACGGAATCGAGAGGATTTCGCGCTTGGAACCAGGCGTGATATCGTGCGCCGGCATAAAGACCTTGGTGAAGTACATATTAGAGGCAAGGCAGAGCGCGAGCACCGCGAGGACACCGACCCAGCGGAAGCGCGGGATGGCGCCCGAAGGCGCAGCACCAGTCTGCTTGGCTGCACGACAAGCCACATGCGCGTCCCATGCGCAAAACGCCGCCGCGATCATGCATGCCGCCAGGGGAAACACCAGGCCGCCGTTGCGCAGAAACGTGGAACCCATGGCGCCCAGAGCGAGCAGCAGCCAGTCGTGGCGCGCAAAGAGCACGGGGGCTTTCTCGCCCGCTCGCTCGACATTGGCATCACGTCGGGGCAAGCCACATGCCACGAGCTTGACGGTCTGTACCAGCAGCACCAAGAACGCGTCGGCAAAGAGCACGTCTTTGGTGAGCAACGCCGCGTAGTTAGAGAACATCGGCATAAACGCAAAGAACAGCAAGATGATGCCACGGACCGGCAGGCTCACGCCCAGCTTGCGCAGCGACGATATGGAATAGGCCATGCAGGCGGCCGTGATGACAAATTGGGCGCAGGTGTAGATGGCAAGTCCCGCATTGGCGCTGTTGAATAGCGAAAGCCCCAGTTGCACACACGAGCCGATGATGGCCGTGTGCACCACCGGATGATGGCCGTTGAGCAGCACGTTGGGGTTAAGCAGACGTAGGTAATCGCTCGTGCCGTTGGGGTAGTTGAACCATTGGCGGATCTGCGCGCCCGTATCTCCCATAAAGAGGCCGGGCAGCGAGGCGATAAGCGTGGGCGCCCAGACAATCATGAGCACAAGAAACGGCCCGACAAAAGGATGGACTGAGAGCACGGCGTGGGTCACACGCCACACGCGGCCAAAGTGGGTCTCCGAAAACGGAATGCGGCGGGAGCTCAACCAATCCAAAAACTCAAAAGCCAGATAGAAGGCCACAATCGCCAGAAGCATCCAGCCCGCGCCGCCAATCCAAGCGCAGATAACGCGTGCCTTGTCGCCCAGCACAATCTCGGCCGAATCGGTGAGGTCGTAGCTACGGCCGAACACCATGCAAACGGCAAAGAACAGCGATGGCAGCACGACCGACGGGCGCCAAGCGTCACCGCGGCCAAAGAACACATAGCGAAACGGCAGTGTGAGCAAACAGGCAAGCGCGAGCAGCATCACTGCGTCGGTATGGCCGGCAAACGAGAGAAGCACCTCGTAGCACACGTACAGCATGCCCGAGGCTTTGGGGTCAATCGCCAGGACCGCGTTGCTCGACACCGGGGCGGGATCGATGGAAAACGCCGTGGTCGCCAGCAGGGCGAGCAAAAATGCGATGAGCGTCTGTTTGGCGGGATAGCGCTTAAACCAAACGATGCGGGCGGCGTCACGCGCAGCCGTTGCGGAGAGGTCGGAATCCTTCACAGTCCGAATAGCCTTTCTAGAAACCTGCCGAAAAGGGACAGGTTTATTTTGGCAGGTTTTATCTGGGGAAACGTTACGGTTCTGTCATCGTTGCCCGGCAAAACCACCACCAAGGTGCCTGCCCCTTTGCGGTGGCATGTGGTGGCTAGACGTCGAGGTAGATGCGCTGGGGACGGTCGCGACGAAGGGCAAAGATGATGAGCGCCAGGCCCGCAATCACGAGTGGCAGGCTCAGTAGCTGACCCATGGTGATGACGCCGCCCAGCAGATAGCCCAGCTGGGCATCGGGTACGCGCACAAACTCAACGAGGAAGCGGACGATGCCGTAACCCATCACAAACACACCCATAAACGTACCCTGGGGCAGCAGCGGTTTTTTGCGGCTGAGCACCTGCAGAATGCAGAAGAGCACGATGCCCTCGAGAAATGCCTCGTAGAGTTGGGATGGATGGCGCGGCATATCGCCCGCGGTGCCGCCAAAGATCACGCCCCAGGGCAGATCGGTCGGCTTACCCCATAGCTCACCGTTCACGAAGTTGGCGCAACGTCCCAAGCACAATGCCAGCGGAGCACCGATAACGGCAAGGTCGGCGATGGTCCAGGCATCGAGCTTGTACATACGGCACACGATGATGCCGCCCAAGATGCCGCCGACCAGGCCACCGTGGAAGCTCATGCCGCCCTCGTTGGTGGCAAAGATCTCAAGCGGGTGGGCCCAATAGTAGCCATCACCGTAAAAGACGACGTAGAACAGGCGCGCACCGATAATAAGGCCAAAGACCGCGCCGACCACGACACTCGTCAGGTCATCAATCGTGATGTTGAAGCCCCAGCGGCGCTGCGTGCGATACATGACGACTGCCGTAAGCAGGGCGCCGACCACATAGGCCAGACCGTACCAGTAAATCGTGATGGGGCCCGCCGAGATCGCGACGGGGTCAAGCATATGGTAGAGGTCGTTGAGCATATCGATCTCCCTGCTCCCTACATACAAATGCGGCCGCGGGCCTTGTGCTCGCAGCCGCATATCTGGGCGTAACGTCTATGCGGAGCATGTCGTCCGCAGCTTTCGCAGCTTAGAACGGCGCGTACTCGTCGTACAGATCGTCGGTCTCGCCGGAAGCATTGACCTGCTCGACGCGGGTAACGCCGGGCACGTGCTCCTTCAGGATGCGCTCGATACCCATGGACAGAGTCAGTGCACTCATAGGGCAGCCGGCGCAGGCGCCCTGCAGTTCCAGCTTGACGACACCCTCGTCGTCGACGCCCACATACTCCATATCGCCGCCGTCGGCCTGCAGGTTGGGGCGAATCTCTTCAAGAACCTTCTTAAGCAGCTCTTCGTTAACAGCCACAGGGGCTCCTTTCTCACAATAACGCGGGCACGCCCGCGGACAGAAGCTATGTTACTACAGCCATGTACCCGCTCACGAGCCGTCCATGCGCGCAGACGCGACCTTCACGAGTAGTCAATTTGGGACGGGGCTCTTTTGGCTGTTTTGCCGCCAGCTGGCGTTGGCACGCGCTACTGCTGAGCCTGTCCCCCGGTACCAATCTGGACATCGACGATAACCTGGCGGTAGCTGATGCCGCAAGAGTCGAGAATGCGGCGACTGATACGGCCATCATCGGTGTCGGCATACTTATTGTCCAGGTAGACGACCTCGCCCACGCCCACCTGAGCCAGGATCTTGGCGCAGTCGTGGCACGGGAACAGCGTGACGTAGACCGTGGAACCCTCAAGGTCTTTGAGCGAGCCGCGGTAGTTGAGCACGGCGTTGGCCTCGGCATGCACCACGTAGTTGTGCTTATCCTGCAACGGGTCGTCGCTCGTGCCCCACGGGAAAAAGTCGTCGTTGAGCGCCGAGGGCGTACCGTTGTAGCCCACCGAAAGGATGCGATGGTTGGTGTTGGCGATGCACGCGCCCACCTGCGTGTTGGGGTCCTTACTGCGGCGCTGCGCGGCGATGGCCACGCTCATAAAGAACTCATCCCAGCTAATAACGTCGCGGCGCTTGCCCGACGCAGTTTGATGAAGATCGTCCGACATGGCAGACACCTCCGTAATCGCAATAGTTTGACCCATTGTAGCAGGTGAAAGGTGGGGCTGTTTCCTCTCCCGCCGGCGTCCTCGGCTTTATGCGCGACGAGGCTTTTGGTTGATGCGGTACAGCTCGGCAAGACCCCGCAGCGTCAGTGCGTCGTCGACCGTCAGGCTGTGGCCGACCAACGCCGCGAGTGCCTCGGCATCGTCGCCGGTGATGACGATGGGCACGCCGCCCTCGCCCGCCGCCTTGGTCACGCGCATCTCGGCAAGCACCATGTCGAGCATGCCGTCGATGCGGGCTACCTCGCCCAAGACCACGCCCGAGCGCATGGCCTCGCGCGTGTTGCGACCGATCACATGCGTTGGTGCCGAGGGCTCGACCTGCGGCAGGCGCGCCGCAGCGGCCGAAAGCGAGCGGGCGCCAAGTGCCAAGCCCGGCGCGATGACGCCGCCGACAAAGGTTCCGTGCGCATCGATGACCTCGATATTGGTCGTAGTGCCCAGGTCGATCACGATACACGGAGAGCCGTAGACGGCACGGGCCGCCACGGCGTCGGCGATGCGGTCGGGACCGATCTCGGCCGGGTCATCGTAGTGCACGGGTATGCCGGTCTTGAGGCCCGGCCCCACGGTGAGCACGCGCCCCGTGCAGATGCGGGAAAGCGCCGCTTTCCACGGGCGCTCGAGTGCCGGCACCACGCAGCTCAGCACTGCGGCTGCGGGAACGAGCGCACCCGGCATGCCCGCATCGGCTGACAGCGCGCCCATGGCCTGCGCGAGCCTCATGCGCGCCTCGTCGGCCGTGATGCTCGACGGCGTGGTGATCTCGCACGTCGCAAGCGGGCATTCCTGCGCCGCGGCCGAATCCTCTGCAAACAGGCCAAAGCGAATGAACGTGTTGCCCACGTCGACCGTCAATATATATGCGCACCCATTAAGCATCGTCGGCGCTCCTTTCGTCTGCCCAGCAGTATATCGCCTCCCTAAACCAGTCATCCCAAAATGACTAGCTTGCGGCTATACTGGTGCGCGGTCGTGCGCGAGCTCACGCGGCGGCCCTTGGTAACCCGACTTCCCGCGCCGTATCCGTAGCGGCGCTCCCGGGGGAAGCGGATATACGCAAAGGAGTTTTATATGAGCAATCCCTCGAACCGCGCTTCGATGCGCGGGCAACTTACGCTGCGCGGCGTCGTCATCGGCGTCCTTGGCTGCGTGATTATCACGGCAAGCTCGGCCTACACTGCCCTCAAGATGGGCGCACTCCCCTGGCCGATCATCTTCGCTGCCGTCATCTCGCTGTTCTTCCTTAAGCTCATGGGCAACGCCAGCCTCAACGAGGCCAACGTCACCCACACCATCATGTCCGCGGGCGCCATGGTCGCCGGCGGTCTGGCGTTTACCATCCCGGGCGCCTGGATGCTGGGCTATGCCGACCAGATCAGTTGGCTCGACATGTTTATCGTGGCACTCGCCGGCACTATCCTGGGCCTGCTGGCCACCGCGCTCATCCACCGTCACTTTATCGTGGACGCCGCGCTTGAGTTCCCCACCGGCAACGCCGCAGCTCAGACGCTGCGTGCTACCGAAGCCGGCGGCAAGACCGGCAAGCAGCTCTTTGGTTCCATGGCCATCGCCGGCATCTATAGCGTGCTGCGCGACGCCCTGGGCGTGGTGCCCAGCATGCTGTGCACGCTCAATATCCCCGGCGTGACCTTTGCCATCTATAACTCGCCCATGTTGCTGTCCATCGGCTTTTTAGTGGGCTTCGCCCCCGTCGCCTTCTGGTTTGCCGGCGCGCTGCTGGGCAACTTTGGCATCATCGTCGGCGGCACCGCTGCCGGTCTGTTCGACGTCGTAACCGCGCAGGGCATCGTCAAGTCCCTGGGCATGGGTCTTATGATGGGCTTTGGCGTCGCCGTCGTCCTGAAGGACATCCTGCCGCAGGTCGCCGGCATCGTCCGTGGCCTCGCCGCCGACAGCTCCACCGACACCGACGAGCAGTCGCTCATCTCGGGCTCCCTTAAGCTCGACGCCGGTATCATCGGCCTGGGCGCTGCCGCCATCGCCGTGATCATCGCCATCGTGCTCGACCTTGGCCCCGTTCCGGCCGTCATCGTCACGCTGTTCACCTTTGTCACCACCATCATGAGCGCACAGAGCTGCGGCCAGACGGGCATCGACCCCATGGAGATCTTTGGCCTCATCGTTATGCTCATCGTGGCTGCCTTCGCACAGATCGCTCAGGTCAAGCTGTTCTTTATCGCCGGCATCGTAGCCGTGGCGTGCGGCCTTGCGGGCGACGTCATGAACGACTTTAAGGCCGGCGCCGTGCTGGGCACCAACCCGCGTGCACAGTGG
>CABSZR010000027.1 GCA_902482185.1 uncultured Collinsella sp.
ACGGCATACGAGATCAGCCTCGGTCTCGTGGGCTCGGAGATTGTATAAGAGACAGCCTTGGGATTACCCTGTACCACTACGTCCCGGCACAGGAGGCGTCTTGTGATGTAGTCCTGCTTTGTCAGGCCGGAGAGCCGCACAGCGGCCTCGATCTGTTCATCTTCCTCCGGGGACACCCGGAAGGCCACGGTCTTGTTCCTCCAGCGATTTTTGTTGTCTCGGTTTTTCAGTGACATGGTTACGTTCCCATCCTTTCAAAGTCCAGTTTGTCCGCCATCTCCGTCTGCCTTGTAGGAAACAGATGGGCGTAGCGGTAGGTGATATCGATACTCTCATGCCCCACCCGGTCAGCGATTGCCAGGGCGGTGAAGCCCATATCAATCAGCAGGGAAATGTGTGAATGTCGGAGGTCGTGAATTCTGATCCGCTTCACTCCCGCCGCTTTCGCACCTCTGTCCATTTCATGGTGGAGATAGTGCTTGCTGACAGGGAAAATCCGTTCATTTGCCCCGGTGCTGTAAAACATCTTTAAGTAGTCCTCCATCTCTCCACAGAGGAATTTGGGCATCTTAATGACACGGTTGCTCTTTTTCGTCTTAGGAGTGGTAATCACGTCCTTGCCCTTGAGCCGCTGATAGGATTTGCTGATGGACAAGCCCGAGCTGCTCGAGTCCATCGCCGCAGCGCTAGGCGTATCCGTCAACGCCCTCAAGGATTACGGCGTCGAAACCGCGGGCGACCTCATATCGCTGCTCGTGCGGCTCGAGGACTCATTCGGCATCGTGCCCGCAGCCGACGGCACGGGGCTCTCTCTGAACCCCAAGGCGCCTCACGCGCCCAAAGCGGCGATGGCGATCCAGCTGTGGGCCGAGAAGCGCGCACGGCTCGAGAACGGCGAGATCGACGCCGCCGAGTACGAGGACTGGAAAGCCTCGCTGTAGCAGCTCTCCGCATTTCGCTACCACTAAAACCGAATCAGGGCGCCAGGATAGTCGGTGAGCTCCGCTCGCACCTGCGTATGCTGAGTTTTTACTCTCCATTGCATGCCAAGGCATTTCAAGCGTAAACGGGGAGTAAATGACGCGGTGGCTTACACGGCAGCACACAGCAGTACGCCGCGGCATTTCCCCTGGTTACTCCCGTTTTCATTGAGATGGCGAGATTCTTTACTCCCCATTAACCACCTGGGGAAACGCCGTGCAGAGACCGCCGAAAAGCCGATTGAGTTCGATTTGAGTTTCAAAGGACCTAAAACGGCCCCTTTTCGTTATCGGGGACAAAAATCGCACGTCTACTCACTTGGGATAAATTCTTACTCCCATTCCTCCGAATACCGCCCCATACTTTGCCGTCTTGAAATACGGGGAGTAAATAGCAAAATCGCAGGTGAAAGGGAGTAAAAAGGCAAAGAAAAAGCCTCCGTCCCAGCACGGGAACGGAGGCCAGATTACCGTATTTACTCACCGCCGTCGCTGGCGGCTTTGCCATGACTCTCGTACGAAACGAAACTCAGCGGCACAGTGCGGCACTCAAAAGTGCAGGTCAGAACCCTATCAGCCTACTCCCACTCGATGGTCGCGGGCGGCTTGGACGTGATGTCGTAGCACACGCGGTTGGCGCCGGGAACCTCGGCAACGATGCGGCCGGAGATGCGGGCCAGCACGTCGTAGGGCAGCTTGGCCCAGTCGGCGGTCATGGCATCGCTGGACTCGACGGCGCGCAGGATGATCGGGCGCTGGTAGGTGCGCTCGTCGCCCATAACACCGACGGACTTAATGTCGGGCAGGACCGCAAAGTACTGCCAGCAGCTGTGCTCGGAGTTGCGCTCGCCGGTCTGCTCAAACAGACGCTGGTTGTAGGCGTCGAGCTCCTCGCGCACGATGGCGTCGGCGTTCTTGAGGATTTCGAGCTTCTCCTTGTCGACCGCACCAATGATGCGGATGGCAAGACCCGGGCCCGGGAAAGGCTGGCGGAACACGATGTGGCCCGGCAGGCCCAGCGCCAGACCAAGTGCGCGGACCTCGTCCTTAAAGAAGTGGTCGAGCGGCTCAATAAGGTCGAAGTGCACGCCCTCGGGGAACGGGATCAGGTTGTGATGGCTCTTGATGGTGGCCGTCTTGCCGCCCGTCTTGCGAGCGCCGGACTCGATGATGTCGGGGTAGATGGTGCCCTGAGCCAGATACTTGACCGGCTTGCCATCGGTCTCGAGCTGCTGCGCCACGGCGAAGAACTCTTTCCAGAACTGCGTACCGATGATGCGGCGCTTCTCCTCGGGCTCGGTCACGCCGGCCAGAAGCTCGGCATAACGGTCCTCGGCGTGGACGTGGATAAAGTCGACATCGAACTGCTTGGTGAAGACCTCCTCCACCTGCTCGGGCTCGCCCTTGCGCAACAGACCGTGGTTGATGAACACGCAGGTCATCTGCTTGCCCACGGCGCGGGCGCCCAGCGCAGCCACGACGGAGGAGTCAACGCCGCCGGACAGAGCCAGAATCACGCGGTCGTCGCCGACCTTCTCGCGGAACTCGGCCGTCATGGTCTCGACCAGGTTGTCCATGCTCCAGTTGGGCTCCAGGCCGCAGATCTCAAACAGGAAGTTGCTCAGCAGCTGCTGACCGTACTCGGAGTGCTTGACCTCGGGGTGGAACTGAGTGGTGAAAATCTTGCGCTCGACGCACTCCATGGCGGCAACCGGGCACACGTCGGTGCTGGCGGTAACGGTAAAGCCCTCGGGCACCTCGGAGACGGCGTCGCGATGGCTCATCCACACGGTCTGCTCCATGGGCGTGGAGTTAAAGAGCTTGGCGCCGGCCGTGCGCGTAATGGTGGCGCGGCCGTACTCGCCCACCTCGGAGTGGCCGACCTTGCCGCCGAGCGTCACGGCCGTGATCTGATGGCCGTAGCAAAAGCCCAGGACGGGAAGGCCCAGGTCAAAGATGGCGGGATCGATGGACGGAGCGTCCTCGGCATACACGGAAGCCGGGCCGCCGGAAAGGATGAGCGCAGAGGCGTTCATCTCGCGAATCTCGTCGGCCGAGATGTCGCAGGGGACGATCTCGGAATACACGTTGAGGTCGCGGACGCGACGGGCAATGAGCTGACCGTACTGCGCACCAAAGTCGAGTACGAGGACCTTTGCGGAAGCCTTTTGATCCATGGTTTCCCCCTCTTGTTGGCGGGGAGCCGGTGCCCACCCGCGTGAATGAACAAAAATAACTTTCATAGTGTACACGTTATATGGGGTTTCTCGTCCCTCGCAGCCATCAGCGCACGGCAAACGCACGACCTGGGCCCCTATTTGACGGCAATTGAAGTGTTACCAAACGCTACAGATGATGTAATACGTTTGAACATTGGACGCCCTGTGCCACAATACTGCCGAACGACTCCGCCTCTGCGGCGGCAAATACGATAGGAATACCAGCATGAAGCGCATCCTTCTCATCGCCACGGGCGGCACCATCGCATCGACCGAGGACGGCAACGGCCTCTCCCCCGCCCTGACCGGTGAGGAACTCGCCCAGAGCGTCCCCGAGATCTCGGGCCTCTGCGAGCTCGACGTCGTGCAACCCATGAACATCGACAGCACCAACATGCGCCCGAGCGACTGGATGCGCATCCGCGACGTCATCGTCGAAGGCTATGACGACCACGACGGCTTCGTGATTCTGCACGGCACCGACACCATGAGCTACACCGCAGCAGCGCTTTCCTACCTGATTCAGGACAGCCCCAAGCCCATCGTGCTCACCGGCTCGCAAAAGCCCATGGGCAACCCCTTTACCGACGCCAAGCTCAACCTGTACCAGAGCCTGCTCTATGCGCTCGACGAGCACTCGCACGACGTTTCCATCGTGTTTGGCGGCGTAGCCATTGCCGGTACGCGCGCCCGCAAGCAGCGCACCATGAGCTTTAACGCGTTCATTAGCGTCAACTATCCGCCCATTGCCTACATCCGCAACGACCGCATCGTGCGCAACGGGCTTCACGGCACGCATCAGGGCGAAAACCCGGTGCGTTTCTACGACAGCATCGACCCGCGCGTGTTTGTCCTTAAGCTCACGCCCGGCGTAAACCCGGGCATCCTCGATGCCCTTGCCAATAGCTACGATGCTGTAATCCTGGAGACCTTTGGCATTGGCGGTATCCCCGAGTTTGGCGAGTCCGGTGAGTCGTTCCAGGAGGCAATTTTCCGCTGGGTCGATTCGGGCCGCACTGTCGTTATGACCACGCAGGTCCCCGAGGAAGGCCTTGACCTAGGTGTTTATGAGGTCGGCCGCGCCTACGCTGATCATCCGGGTATTTTGCGCGGCGACGATATGACAACCGAGACGCTCGTGGCCAAAACCATGTGGGCACTCGGCCAGTCACGTGATGCGTCAGAAATTCAGCGCCTGTTCTACAGCCAAGTCAACCACGACCGTATCCCGATGGTGTAATTCAGTTTTCGACGGGTATCCCCTATTCGATGCCCTCGAGAAGCTCCGATACCGTCATGCCGAGTGCGGGCGCGATCTTAAATAGAACCTTGAGCGTGAAATTTGCCGTCCCATCTTCGATTCGGTCGAGGTAGGGTCGGCTGATTCCTGTCGCCACACAAAAATCAACCTTGGAGATACCAAGGTCCCTGCGTGTCTCTTCGACCCGCCTGCCAAGAATCTGTTTCGCACGTTCGTCCATGCAGCCGAGTTTGAAATGGAGCCGAACATAAACGTAAACTATAGTTTACGTTTTGCCGAATACACAGGAGTTTTCTATGTCGGGTTCTTCGGTCCGCATGTACCGAGCCACGCTTCGCACAAACAGCGCGCCGCCCAAGCTCGTCATCGTTGAAGCTGCATGCCTTTCGCCCGATGAGCGCACGGCATTTGCATTGCTATCAAGTCGCGTCGCCGCTGTTCTGGTCCCTTGCCCGGCGCAAGGTGAACTTGCCATCCAATGCCAAGCGCACAGCTGCTCGCTCAATCAGGCTGCCGTAATCGCAACCAGCCAACGCGGTCTGCCCCTTCTCCTGGAAGCCGGTATCGCACTCGCCCTTCGCGGCGCCGGATACGAAAACGAGGCCGCCGCCGATATGGTCTTTAAACCACGATCGAGCGGCGGCCTCGCAGCAGCCATTGAATATGTGTGCAGGCTCGTTGCCTAAAAGGACAAGCTAGAAACCAAAGCCAAAGCCCGTTCCGGTAATCGCCGAGTACATAAAGTAAACGTTGATCACGTTGAGGAACACACCCGTGATGCAACCGTTACGCAGGTAGCGCTCGCACACGATGCGCGCCATGGCGGCGGAGTCATCATTGTTTTTAGCCTGGCGTCCCGCCGTAAAGTACGTCGCCACGCTCAGCAGCAGGTTGAGCACCGGAAGCGCCAGCAGCTCATAGCTCTTGCCCCAGCGCGTCACCTCGCCGGCGGCGTTAAACTTCGTTGCCACCTCGGGACCAATGTTGGGGATAACACACGCTGCGACCACCAGCGGAATCACCGCAAGTACGAGCAGCGCAATACCCATGTAGCCAGCTTTTTTGCCGTATTTAAACATATGCGTCGCCCTTACACGTTAAAGCGGAAGTGCACGACGTCGCCATCGGCCATGACATAGTCCTTGCCCTCAATGCGCAGCTTGCCGGCGGCCTTGGCGCCCTGCTCGCCGCCGAGCTCGATGTAGTCGTCATAGCCAATGACCTCGGCCTTAATAAAGCCGCGCTCAAAGTCGGTATGGATGACACCGGCAGCCTGCGGAGCGGTCGCGCCCTGACGAACCGTCCAGGCCTTGACCTCCATCTCGCCGGCCGTAAAGAACGACTGCAGGCCGAGCAGCTTGTAGGCGGCCTGCGCGAGCACGTCCAGGCCGGGCTGCTCCAGGCCCAGGCTCTCCAGGTAGTCGGCGGCGTCCTCGGGATCGAGCTCGGAAAGCTCGGCCTCAATCTTGGCGCAGATGGGCAGCGGCTTGACGCCATCGATGGGCGCCAGGTCCTCGTTGAGCATATCCTCGTCCACGTTGGCCACATACAGGATGGGCTTCATGGTGAGCAGGAACAGACCCTTGGCGGCGGCACGCTCCTCGTCGGTCATCTCCATGGATGCGGCGCGCTTGCCCTCGTTGAGCCAGTCAAGCAGGCGCTTGGCGACCTCAAACTTGGGCATGAGCTCCTTGTCGCGCTTGGCCTCCTTCTCGAGCTTGGGCAGCTGCTTCTCGAGCGTGCCCATGTCGGCCAGGATGAGCTCGGTCATGATGGTGTCGGCATCGCCGGCGGGATCGACGAACTCGCCCGTGCGGCCCACCTCACGCATGACGTTGGGGTCCTTAAAGTAGCGCACGACCTCGCAGATAGCGTCGGTCTCGCGGATGTTTGCCAAGAACTGGTTGCCCAGACCCTCGCCCTCGTTGGCACCCTTCACCAGGCCAGCGATGTCGACAAACTCGACCGTAGCCGGCACAATGCGGCCCGGGTTGACGATGTCGGCAAGCTTTTGCAGGCGGCTATCGGGCACATCGACGATACCCACGTTGGGGTCGATCGTGGCAAACGGGTAGTTGGCGGCAAGGCCGGTCTTTTTGGTAAGCGCGGTGAACAGCGTCGACTTGCCCACGTTGGGCAGGCCCACGATACCGATGGAAAGGGACACGACAGCTCCTTTTGGTACAGGTACTTCAAACCGTATAAGTATAGCGCCGCCGCAGCATCCGGGCGAATCCGGACACCACGGCGGCGCAAATGAAGCAGAGATGCGTGAGGGTTCGAGACAGCAGTCCTTACTTAAGCTCAGGCCAGTAATCCTTGTTGGCCTCGATGAGCTCGTCCAGGATCTGCTTGGCAACGCTCGCCGAAGGAATGGTCTTGGAGAGCGTGAGCGCCTGCCAGAGCTTCTGATAGCTGCCCTCGACCCAAGCCTGGACAACGAGCTTCTCGACGGAAACCTGCTGCTCCATCAGGCCCTTCTGGAACTGCGGGATCGGGCCCTGGCAGATCTTCTCAAAGCCGTTGGAGCCAACGATGCAAGGCACCTCGACCATGGCCGTCGGGTCGAAGTTGGGCACAGCACCATCGTTGGGGACAATCAGCAGGAAGCGCTCGAGCGTATTCTCGGCCAGCGCGCAGGCAAGGTCGACGATGTAGTTGGCGTGTACGTCGGGCTCAAAGCCGCCGTCCTTGGCAGTACCCTTGGCGATGATGTCGCGGCAAGCGCCAAAGACCTTCTTCTCGCGGCCGTCCATAACCTCATTGGCGCGAGTGTAGTTGGGGTCAGACGTCTCGACAACATAGTCCGGGTACAGGTAGTACTTGAGGTAGGTGTTGGGAATCGTCTCGGGATCGACAGCATAGACATCCTTGGCCTTGCCGAAGGTGTGAATCCAGCTCTCCTCGACATGCTGCTCCTTACCGGCCTCGTGCTCGATGCCGTCCAAGTAGCCGTTCTTAGCCATGTGCTCCTTAATCTGCGGCATGAGGTCGTTGCCGTCCTTGTCGTAGATTTTGCTCCACCAACCAAAGTGGTTAAGGCCGTAGTAGCTATACTGCAGCTCGCGACGATCCTTGATGCCGCACATACGGCTCATCTTATCCATGAGGTCGATCGGCATGTCGCAGATGTTGATGATGCGGCTGTTGGGGCGCAGCACGCGGCAGGCCTCGGCGACGATAGCTGCGGGGTTGGAGTAGTTGAGCATCCAAGCGTTGGGGCTGTACTTCTCCATGTAGTCGAGGATCTCGATGACGCCGCCGATGGAGCGCATGCCGTAGGCGATACCGCCGGCACCGCAGGTCTCTTGGCCAACGCAGCCGTACTTGAGAGGAATCTTCTCGTCGAGCTCACGCATGGCGTACAGGCCGACGCGGATGTGAGCAAGCACGAAGTCGGTACCGGTGAATGCGGTCTCGGGGTCGGTGGTGTAGTTGAACTCAACCTCGGGGGCGTTCTCGTGGAAGTAGATCTCGCAGGCCTTTGCCACGATCTCCTGGCGCTCGGCGTTGTTGTCGTAGAAGGTCACCTTGTTGACCGGGAAGCGGTCGCGCTCCTCAAGCAGCATCAGAGCGATGCCCGGGGTGAAGGTAGAGCCACCGCCGGCAATGGTCACGGCATAGTTTTTCTTGGACATGATGTCCTCCTCATTCTGGCCGCTTGCTCAATCCATCCCCGTACGCGGCCTGCACGGTTTGGAATTGTTACCTAGAAGTGGAGTTTTTTATCTCTAGAATCGGCCTTGCGGTGCGTACCGGCTCTGCAAGGCCGATTGTTTCGATGGACGATGGTTTACAGAAGACTCTCGAACTTCTCGCGAACCTGCGGGACGTCAAGGCCGATGATGACCTGGATTGACTGGCCTTGGACCACCAAGCCATGCGTACCGATCGCCTTGAAGGAAGCCTCGGGTGCAACGGCGCCCTTATCCTTGACGTTAACGCGCAGACGGGTGGCGCAGTTAGTTACATCGATGATGTTATCCGTGCCACCGAGTAGATCGAGGATGTTCTCGGCAAGCACCAAGCGCTCATCATCTTTACTCTGGGCGACCGATTTGCTAGCAGCAGCACCGCCCTGCTTTTGCTTGTAGTCGGCCTTGGACTTGAGCTCGACCTCAACATCGTCATCCTCGCGACCGGGGGTCTTAAAGTCGAACTTGACGATCAGGAAACGGAAGACCACGACCCAAAGAGCGGTAAAGCACAGACCGACAAGGATGGAGATGGCGTACTGCAGACCGTGTGCGGCCCAAAGGGGCAGCCAGTCCCACGAGAGCATCGAGATGATGCCGCCGTCGAAGATGCCCACGACGCCAAGGAGGTTTTGAGCCATGCAGCCAAGCGCTCCGAGCACGCAGTGGACGACGAACAGGCCGGGCGCGATGAACAGGAAGGTGAAGTCAAGCGGCTCGGTAATACCGCAAAGCATAGCGGTAAGGGTGACGGGAATGAGCAGAGCCTTGACGCGCTGCTTGCGCTCGGGTTTGGCGGTCATATAAAACGCAATGGCGACGCCAAGCGAGCCGAAGACTTTAGTCCAACCAGGGCAGGTATAGGCAGCCCAGGGTGCGGCATCCTTAAGAGCAATGCTCGGATCGGCAGCCAGTTGGGGCAGGATGTTGGCCCAAGCAGCAAAGATGCCGCCGTTGACCGCCGCGTTGTCGTAATAGAACGGCGTATAGATAAAGTGGTGCAGGCCTGTAGGAATCAGCACGCGCTCGAAGAAAGCAAAGACGCCCACGCCAAACGTACCGGCGGAAAGGATGAATCCCTGGAAGGCGGCGATAGCAGCCTGAACATGCGGCCATACCAGGCAGGCGATAATAGCGACCGGAACCATAACGAAGAAACCGATCATATAGATGAACACGGAGCCCGAGAACACGCCCAACCACTCAGGAAGTTCGGTGTCGAAGTACTTGTTGTGAAGCATCGTGGCAATACCCGAAATGATAAGCGCGCCCATGATGCCCATATCAAGCGTTTTGATGCTTGCGATAGTGGCAAGACCAGTACCGCTGCCCGCCTCGACAGAGTAGTCGACCCCAAAGACAGGGCCCCACTGCCCCAAGATTGTGCTTACAAAGTAGTTGAAGGTAAGGTAGATGGCCAAAGCCTCCATGCAGCAGCGAGCGTTCTGCTTGTTCGCGAGCGAGATTGGTAACGCTACGCAAAACAGCAACGGCATCTGGTTAAAGAGCGTCCAACCACCCTGGAGCAGCACATTCCAGCAATCAAACCAAAGATGACCCGCAGTGGCCATCTCGCCAAAGATCGCCTCGGTGGTAAACAACGTACCCAGGCCGACGACGATTCCGGAAAATGCGAAAAGAATTGCAGGCGTGTACATTGCACCGCCGAAACGTTGTATCTTTTGCATCATGACGGGGAATCCCCCTCTCTTCATTCGGAGCGCTGCGGTTTTGGCTTCACTCGAGACCGCAGACGCGCCGTTTGCGTGTACCTCGTGCAATAGGACGGGTGGGCCCGCTTCCCTGACTTCTTGCGCTTCTATTTTTATCATATCACTTATCTAGACAAGTTAGTATAAATACTACGGTCGGTAAACGGTTGATTATTGGCCGTAAACGGTATATGTCCAGTATTTCGCCTGTTAAATCTGATATAGCTGATAGCTGCAATTCATATTTCTTTTTTACTTGTCTAGATATGCTTGTCTATATTTGCAGACATACCTATACTTCATTACAACATTCACCACCACGTTAAGGAGTCACCATGAAAAGCGCGGTCTTCTATGGAAAGCACGATCTCAGGGTCGAGGATTCGACAAAGCCGGCCGTGGGCAAGCGCGACGTTCTGATCAACGTCAAGGCTTGCGGCGTCTGCGGTACCGACGTTCATATCTATGAAGGCGACAAGGGCGCAGCCGACGTTACCCCGCCCACGATCCTTGGTCATGAGTTTGCGGGCGTTGTCGAGGCCGTAGGCAGCGACGTCGCCGACTTTAAACCGGGCGATCGCGTGTGCATCGACCCAAACCATCCCTGCGGCTGCTGCGAACCCTGCCGTGACGGAATCAACCACTACTGCGAGCATATGACCGGCTACGGCACCACCGTTAACGGCGGCTTTGCGGAGTACTGCTCCGTCGATATGCAGCAAGTCTACAAGTTGGGCGAGCACACCAGCTTCGAGCAGGGTGCCATGACCGAGCCCGTGGCGTGCTGTCTGCACGGCATCGATATGTGCAACATCAAGCCCGGCAGCACAGTTGTCGTTATCGGCGGTGGCATGATCGGTCTGCTCATGATGCAGCTTGCCAAAAACGCCGGCGCCACCAAGGTCGTCTTGCTCGAACCCGTCGAAGGCAAGCGCGAGGTTGCGCTCAAACTCGGCGCCGACCTGGCAATTGATTCCATCCACGAGGACGTCCCGGCCCGCCTGAAGCAGGAGGGCGTCGGCAACGTCGACGTTGTAATCGAATGTGTCGGTAAGCCCGTCACCATTGAGCAGGCCATTAGAATCGCCGGCCATAAGGCCACGGTTATGATGTTCGGACTTACCAAGCCCGATGAGACAATCACCGTCAAGCCCTTCGAGGTCTTCCAGAAGGAGCTTGTGCTTACCTCGTCCTACATCAACCCTTATACGCAGCGTCGCGCGCTCGAGCTCATCGACTCTGGCAGGCTCGACGTATCCTCGATGGTCGCCAAGGTGGCTTCCCTCGACGAACTCGGCGCCATCCTGTCAGACCCGGCTCTGCGTGCCATGGGTAAATATATAATCGACCCCAGCAAGTAAATCGATTGACACCTGCGCGGACGGCCCTCATCCGTCGTTCACGCACCCAGCTCTAGGAGACTGTCATGGCGCGAGCCATCTTCCAAACTATTTATGACAACGTGAAGCAGTCGATTGACGACGGCACATACGCCTATCAGAGCTATCTGCCTTCGGAGACTGAGCTCACGCAGCTGTTTGACTGTTCGCGCATGACGGTCCGTCGCGCCATCTCGATGCTTGCGGCAGATGGTTACGTGCTCCCCCAGCAAGGCAAAGGCATGCGCGTCATTCGCAACATCAGTGACGAGAAGAGTCGTGGTGGCGGCGGACTCGAGACCTTTAAGGAAATCGCAGCCAGCCGAGGCTTTGAGCTCAAGACAGTCACCACCGTCTTTGAGCTCCTCGTCTGCAGCAAGGCGCTCTCCAAGATTACCGGGTTTCCCGAAGGCTGCGAGCTCACGCGTGCCAAACGCATCCGTTATGCAGACGGACAAGCCGTGTGCTCGGACGACTCCTATT
>CABSZR010000028.1 GCA_902482185.1 uncultured Collinsella sp.
ATAAAAGGGGGACGTCTTCAAGTTGAAGAAACACTCGTTTGTATTTTCCTTGAATGTGTATTTGAAAGGAATTTCATCTAACACGTACGGAAATGCATTGAACTTATCCAGTGACAGGGAGGGAGTCCAAGTCATCTGCTCCAAACGTGCCGACAGAGATTCCGGGCCGTTGTTGTAGCGGTCCACATACCAAGGAAGCCCTTTGTAGTAGGTCGTTGTCGCCCATTTGCCGTTGTAATCGTCCATCCAAAAAGCACCGTTTGCCGCATGTCCGGCAGAAAGGATCGCACATGAGCGATTATGCAGACCAAACGGTCGCCGTGCTGGCGGTCCAAGGCGCTTTTGCCGAGCACGAGGCGAGGCTGTCCGAGCTGGGCGCACGTTGTATTGAGCTGAGGCAGGCGGCTGATTTGAAGCAGGACTTTGACCGTCTGGTACTTCCCGGCGGCGAGTCTACCGTTCAAGGGAAGCTGCTTGATGAGTTGGGCATGCTCGAGGAGCTTCGCACCCGCATTGTTGAAGGCATGCCCGTCCTGGGCACCTGCGCCGGCCTGATTCTGCTGGCTCACGACCTTGCCGCCCATGACGATAAGGGCACGCCGCGCCTGGCAACCATGGATGTGCTCGTTGAGCGCAATGCCTACGGCAGGCAGCTCGGCAGTTTTCGAACCAAGGGGCAGGTAGCTGGCATCGACGGTGAAGTGCCGCTGACGTTTATCCGCGCGCCCCGCATCGTCGAGGTCCACGGCGACGCAAAGGCCTTAGCGAAAGTCGACGGCCGTATCGTCGCCGCGCGCCAGGGCAACCAGCTCGGCGTAACCTTCCACCCCGAACTCGATGAAGACACCCGCCTCCACGAACTGTTCCTACAAATGTAGGCATCGAAATCAACAAACGAAACGAGAGTGGATAATCTCCCACCTTGAGCATGAATATGGGCTCATACCGGGAGATTATCCACTCTCATGCTACGTAGTCGTTGGGGACGTTCTTAAATGACCAGTCAAACAAGAACGTCCCCAACGACTATCTTTTAGCAGGTCTGGATCATGGCAATGTCGATGTTTTGGCACCGACAGCGAGCGCCCACCAGAGCGAACAAATTGGCATGAAAAGAGGACGGCATAGACCTTCTGGTCATGCCGTCCTCTTTGAATGACAAGTTGTCGCTCCGGCGCCCGCGCAGCGTCGACCGGTCCGCCGTTCGTTAGAACGGCGGAACTGAGGGCAGCGTCGAGCCGTTACGCGGTTTGGTAAAACCGCGTAAATACCTAACTACATCAAGTTGCAAACAGCTGCTGCGAAGGCAACGGGATCCTCGGGCAGAATGCCCTCGACCAGCAGGGCCTGGTCATAGAGCAAACCGGAGTACTGCTTGATCTTGTCGGCGTCGCCCGCCTTCTGAGCGGCGACGAGCTTGGAAAAGACCGGGTGCTTGGCGTTGAGCTCGAGCACGCGCTGGCTCTTGGGCATACCGTCGGGCGCGCCCTCGGGACCCTTCTGGAGCACCTTCTCCATCTCGAGCGAAAGCGGGCCCTCGGTGGTGATGCACGCGGGAGCATCGGTCAGGCGCGCAGAAACAGCCACCTTCTCAACCTTATCGCCCAAAGCCTCCTTCATCGCCGTGAAAAGCGACTCGTTCTCCTTGGTAGCCTCCTCGGCATCCTTTTTCTCGTCCTCGGTCGCCAGGTCAAGATCACCGGTTGCGACGTTCTTGAGCTCCAGGTGACGATCCTCAACCTCGGGCTCGGCACCATCGGCCACGGCCTTCTCGGCAGCCTCGCGGGCGGCATCGTCCTCGTAGATCTTGGGCATATCGGCGGCAACGTACTCACGCATAGCCTGGAAGGTGAACTCATCCACGTCCTGCGTCAGCAGCAGCACGTCATAGCCGCGGTCGAGCACGCCCTTTACCACGGGCATCTTGGCCAAGCGCTCACGCGAGTCGCCGGCGGCGTAGTAGATGGCCTTCTGATCCTCGGGCATGCCCTTGGCATACTCGGCCAGGGTAATCATCTTCTGTTCCTTGGCAGACCAGAACAGCAACAGATCGGCGAGCTCATCGGCCTTCATGCCATAGCTCGAGTAGATGCCGTACTTAAGACCGCGGCCAAAGTTCTCAAAGAACTTCTCGTAGGCCTCGCGGTCGTTGTCACGCATATCCTCAAGGTCGGCGGTGATCTTCTTTTCCACACGCTTGGCGATGGCCTTGAGCTGACGGTTCTGCTGCAGCGTCTCACGCGAGATGTTGAGCGACACATCGGCGGAATCCACGACGCCGCGGACAAAGTTGTAGTAGTCGGGCAGCAGGTCGTCGCACTTCTCCATGATCAGGACGTTGGAGCTGTAGAGTGCCAGACCCTTCTCGTAATCCTTGCTGTACAGATCGAACGGCGCGCGGCCCGGCACAAACAGCAGGGCATCGTACTCGAGCGTGCCCTCGGCATGGAAGCTGATGGTGCGCGCAGGATCGTCAAAGTCGTGGAACGTGGACTTGTAGAACTCGTCGTAGTCCTTCTGCTCGACATCGGAGCTGCGCTTCTTCCAGATCGGTGTCATGGAATTGACGGTCTCGAGCTCCTGGTAGTCCTCGTACTCGGGCTTGTAATCGTCGCCGGCGTCCTCGGGCTTGGGTTTCTGGCGGCTCTTGGACACCATCATCTGAATCGGGTAGCGCACATAGTTGCTGTACTGCTGAATCAGGCTCTTGAGACCCCACTCGGTCAGGAAGCGATCGTAGGTCTCGGCCTCGCCGTCGGCATCGAGCTTCTCGTTCTCGCGCAGCGTCAGGATGACATCGGTACCGTGCTCGGCGCGCTCACCGTCCTCGATGGTGTAGCCCTCAAGACCGTCGGATTCCCACACATGGGCGACATCCTCGCCATAGGCGCGGCTGACGACCTTCACATGGCTGGCGACCATAAAAGCCGAGTAGAAGCCCACGCCAAACTGGCCGATGATGTCGACATCGGAGCCCTGCTGCTCGGCGTTCTCGGTCTTAAACTCCTCGGAGCCGGAATGGGCGATGGTGCCCAGGTTGCGCTCGAGCTCCTCGGCGGTCATGCCGATACCGTTATCCGAAATAGTGATGGTGCGGGCGTCCTTATCAAAGGAAACACGGATGGCCAAGTCGCCCTGGTCGAGCTTGACACTCGGATCCTGAAGGCTCTTAAAGTTGAGCTTGTCGACGGCATCGCTCGCGTTGGAGATAAGCTCGCGCAGGAAGATTTCCTTATTGGTGTAGATGGAGTTGATCATGAGGTCGAGCAGTTTTTTGCTCTCGGTCTTAAATTGACGCATGTGCAGTCCTTTCGCGCTACCCCTGCCCGCAAAAACGGCCCGGTTGCCCGAGCCGCATCGCAGACCTGCTATGTTCAGACTTAGATTTTATAACCCAATAGCGCGCATATATACATACGGAATCGAAAAACTGTATGTCCGAGCGCTCCAATGCGTCAATTGCCAAGGAGTGTCCCCAGCTGCCGGCAGAAAAGGAACGTCCCTATCTGCCATCTACGCGCTTGGCCATCCAGACATGGGGCTGGCCCTCGTCTTCGTAATCTACCGGGGCAATTTGCGTGTAGCCCGCCTTTACATAGAGCGGCAGCACGTATTCCTGCGCATGCAGCTTAATAAGCTTGGCGCCGGCATCGCGTGCACACGAAGCACTGGTCTCCACGATCGCACTCGCCAGTCCGCGACGACGCATAGCCGGCAGCACGGCGACGCGCCCCATAATGTAGGTCTCCCCCGCCGCAACGCCTTCGTCCATGTCGCATGCCGGCAACACCGGGGCCTCTGCGTCAGCCACGCGCTCAAGCTCTTCGGGAAACACGCGCGAGCAACCGGCAAGCTCGCCGTCTACATAGAGCGTCACATGAATGCAGTTTGGATCCTCGTCGATAGCGTCGAACTCATTCTCGTAGCCCTGCTCGTCCATAAAAACGACGCGGCGCACCAACGCCGCGTCATCAAAGCATCCCGTCTTAAGTTGGATATCCATGGCTGCCCTTTCATTCAATGCGAACGTTAGGGACAGATTTTAGCGAAAATGAGCTCCGCGTACGCTAAACTTCGCGCGAGCCTTCGCCAGGCAGTCGTAATGACCCACGTTATGGGCATCGCTCGCGATGAAGCTGTACAGGTTCTGATCGAACAGGCGCTGTGCCGGCTTTTTCTCGCGACCAAAGCGACCGCCGGCAATAAAGTCCGCCGAAGCCTGCAGCTTGCAGCCCATATCGACCAGACGCTCCGCCACGCTTACATCCTTTTGAACCGCACGATAGCGCTCAGGATGAGCGATGATCACCTGGTAGCCACGGCACTGCAAATCGTAAATCGTGTTCTCGTACTCTCTAAACGCATACGCATCGGCATGCGTCGAAAGTTCGAGCAGAAACTCGTTGGTCCCATCGAAATGCAAGTGCTCCGCGGCATCGATACCAAGCTCAACGAGCTTTCGATGGTTGACCTCGAAGCCCATCTGGAGCGGAAAACCGTCAGCGTTATCACGCAGCAGCTCAAAGGCATCCCACATCTTGTCGTAATCAAAATAGGGATCACGGCAGTGAGGAGTGCAAACGATTCTGGTTACACCGGCCCGCTTGGCAGCCTCGAGCATCGCCAAGCTCTCATCGAGATCGGCGGCGCCGTCGTCTACACCCGGCAAGATATGGCAATGAATGTCACGCATAGGTCAGCCTTAATCAACTAAACGTTTGCTCGGTTGGTGAAGATGCCCTTTTTGGAAGTCCCCTGATCGTCGGAGCCCTTCTTAACCTTCTTACCGTCCTTGGTGTAGTAGGAGTAGTAGTACTCGCTGGTCTCGGTCTCACAGTAATTCATAACGGTACCGATGAGCTTGACCTTCTCGGACTTCTTAAGCTGGGCGATAGCGTTGAGCGCCTCTTCGCGCTTGGTAAAGTCCTCGCGCACCACAAACAGTGTGCCGTCAGTCAGGCTGGCGATCTCGGCAGCATCGATGAAGGTGCCGACCGGAGGAGCGTCAAAGATGACATACTGGAACTTGGCAGACAGTGCCTTAACCAGCTTGGCAAAACGGTGAGACACGATGATGTCAGCAGGATTGGGAATGTGAGGCTCCGCATCGAGGAAATAGAAGTTCTTCTGACCCGTCTCGACAATTGCCTGGTCAATGGAGATCTGCTCGGAAAGAACCGCATAGAGTCCGCCGCGCGAACGAACGCCGAGCATATCGGAAAGGGACCTGCGGCGCATATCGGCCTCAACCAGGAGCACGGACTTGCCACTCGTGGCAATTGCCTGAGCAAGGTTAATGGAAACCGTAGACTTGCCCTCGTTGGGAATCGAGGAGGTAACGGTGATGGTGCGAATGGGGTCGTCCACGCTCGCAAAGCGGATGTTGGCCAGAAGGGTCTTGGCGGCATTCTGTACAACGAGCTTATCGGTGTTCTTTGCCTTAGCCATGCCTATTTACCACCTTTCATAGCCGGAATTCGGCCAACAACGGGAATGCCCAGGAGCTCTTCTGCCTCTTCGGCACCGCGGATGCGGGTGTTGAGCATGTCTGCCAAAACGACATAGGCAACTGCGATAAAGATGCCCGCGAGGAACGCGACAGCAACGTACAGCATACGCTTGGGGCCGCTGGGGGCTTCGGGGGTCTTAGCCTCGTCGATAACGTTGATGCTCTGGGCAGCGCCGACGTTCTGAGCGACCGTACTCACCGAGCTAGCTATGGCCTTTGCGACCTTAGCCGTCTCCTTGGCATCGGTGCCGGTAACCGAAAGCGTAATGACACGCGTGGTGGTCTCGGAGGAAACAGACACCTTGTAGTCATCTAGATCGGTGAGGCCCAGTTCATTGGCTGCGCCGCTCTTAACGCTATCGCTATCCAGCAGCGTGGCGATATCGTTGGAAAGCATCTGACTCGCCGAGAGATCGTTGTAGCTCATCTGACCGCTATCGTCGGTCTTGGCGAGAATGTACATGCTCGTCGTCGCGGTATAGGTGTTGTCCATCGCAACGAAGGACACGATGCCCATGGCGATCGCGCAGACCACCGGAAGGGTGATGACCAGCTGAAGGTGCTTCTTCAGCAGCTGGAACAGTTCGAGAAGGGTCATGCAGCTTGCCTTTCATTTCCCCAGTTCGGATTGACAAAACTGTCCGTATGTTATCGCATCTTTTTACCGAGACCAAACTCTATACATAAGAAACAGGCTCTCCTGTAAAAATGTCGGAAGCAATCGTAAAATTGCACAACAACGCCGCACCCGAAAGTCAAATGCGGCGTCTACATCAATATCTATGTTGTATCGCTATGCGAATGGCTCGTCCTGCTGTATGGGAAACGTCACCGTAATGGTGGTTCCCACGCCCAACTCGCTCGACAGATCGAGCGTGGCGTGATGATACAGGGCCGCATGCTTGACAATGGCAAGCCCCAGACCGGTTCCGCCGCGTGCCTTGGACCTACTCTTGTCCACGCGATAGAACCGCTCAAATACCTTGCCCTGTTCTTCAGGCGCGATACCGATTCCCGTGTCGGCGACCGCAAGGAACGGATGGCCTTCGTCGTTGGTGCCGCACTGCAGCGTAACCGTACCGCCGGGTCGATTGTAGCGGATGGCGTTGCTTGCCAGATTATAGATGAGCTCGTCAATCAAGCGCGACACGCCCTCGATGACCACAGGCTTGGTCTCATGACTTATCGTCACATTCGCCTGACGGGCGACCTGTTCAAGACGCTGCTCGACCGCGTAGATGGCACGCGAGAGCTCAATAGGCTCCGTGGACCCAATGGGCACCGCCTCGCCCTCAGCTGCACGCTCGGCCTCGTCCAAGTTAGACAGCGTAAGGATATCGTTGACAAGCGCTGCCAAGCGGCCCGCCTCACGATAGATGCGACCGCCAAAGTTGCGCAGGTCGCCCTCGCCCTCGACCATGCCGTTTGCGATGAGCTCGGCATAGCCCGAAATCGCCGTAAGCGGCGTCTTGAGCTCATGGGTGATATTCGCCGTGAACTCGCGGCGCATACGGTCGTTGTCCGCTAGCACCGCCATTTGGCGCTTGAGTTCCTGGCGCTGCGACTCGATACGCTCAAGCATGGGGACCATCTCGGCATAGGCGTGCTCATAGCTACGGCGTGGGTGGTCCAAATCCACCTCTTGCAACGGCGCGATGATGGCACGGGACTCGCGGCGCGCCATAAAAAACGAGAGTACCGCACCCGCTGCTGCGATAAGCAGCATCGGCGCCACCATCGACAGCAAAATCGCCGCAACGCCAGGCTGGGCCTGCGCCAAGCGGACAACCTGGCCGTTATCAAGGGCGACGGCGCGATACAGCATAATCTCGTCGAGCGTAGAGCTTGCGCGCTCCGCGGAACCCAAACCACTCTCAAAGGCCTCGATGACCTCGGGGCGATCGCCATGGTTGGGCAGTGTGGAAGGCGACGCCTCGTTGTCGTAGGCAACCGATCCATCCTTGTTAATCAGCGTGATGCGCAAGTCCTCGCGATCGAGACTACGCAAGAACGGGATGGGCTCCTGCTGTTCGTCGAGAGCGGCAGCAATGAGCTCGGTTTCCTGCGCCAGATTGGCACTCGTGGCATCCGCCAAGGTGTTTTGCACAAAGAACGCACCCAGCACCGTAAACGCCACGATAACCGCCATGGCGCAGACAAAGATCGTCACAAAAACGCGGTGCGACAGCGTATGTTTTCCCTGGGGGGCGAAGACCACGGGTTACTCCTCCGATGCGGTGGCCGCGGTGTCGTCGCCTTTGGCACCATCGCCGGCAGAAGGCTCGGCCAAGCGGTAGCCCACGCCGCGCACGGTCTCGATGGCGCTGGCATGCTCGCCCAGTTTTTGGCGAAGCGTCTGCACGTGCACGTCAACGGTGCGCGAACCGCCGTCGAAGTCCCAGCCCCACACGCTCTGCAGCAACGACTCGCGGGTAAAAACCACGCCGGGCTTGCGCATGAGGTACTCGAGCAGGTCGAACTCGCGCAGGGTGAGCTTAAGCGGCTCGCCGGCAACGGTCACCTCGCGATGGCTGGGCGAGAGCACGATGTCGCCCACGCTGAGCACATCGCTCGCCTGCTTGACCATGCCGCCGCGACGCAGCAGTGCGCGGCAGCGGCTCGCAAGCTCCATGAGCGAAAACGGCTTAGTCAGGTAATCGTCGGCACCGCCATCGAGCGCCATCACCTTGTCGAGCTCGGTATCCTTGGCGGTAAGCATCATGATGGGCACCGTCGCCGTCAGGCGATCGGCACGCAGTCGACGCATAATCGCCAAGCCATCGGTATCGGGCAGCATGATGTCGAGCAGGACGGCATCGGGTACCCGTCGCGCCACGGCAGCCTTAAACTCACCGTCGCACGAAAAGCCTTCGGCCTCAATCCCCTGCTTGCGCAGCGCATAGACCGTCAAATCCCTGATGTTGTCATCGTCCTCGACGTAATAGATCATGTTGAACCCCTTTGCGGCCGGCATGACCGCATCTTAACCCTAAAGGTACCTTTACTAGATGGTATCAGCCAAAACGCCCCGTCAAATAATCCGCCGTGCGCGGATCGGTCGGATTCTTGAAGAGTTGCGCGGTGGGCGCGTGCTCCACCAGCTCACCCAGCAAAAAGAATGCGACCGAATCGGAGATACGCGCCGCCTGCTGCATATTGTGCGTAACGACCACGAGCGTGCAGGTCTCTTTGAGCTCACAGGCCAGCTGCTCCACCACCAGCGTCGACACAGGGTCGAGTGCCGAGGTCGGCTCGTCCATCAGCAGAATGTCGGGCTGCACGGCCAGCGCGCGGGCGATGCACAGACGCTGCTGCTGGCCGCCCGAAAGACCCAGACCCGACTCTTTGAGCTTGTCCTTGACCTCATCCCATAGCGCAGCGCGACGAAGGGAGTCCTCGACCAGCTCGTCGAGCACGACGCGGTCGCGCACACCCATACCGCGCGGCCCATAGGCGACGTTGTCGTAGATGCTCATGGGAAACGGGTTGGGGCGCTGGAACACCATGCCCACGCGCTGGCGCAAACGGCAGATGTCGTAATCGCCCAGGATATCTTGACCATCGAGCGCAATCTTGCCCTCGATACGGCAATCCTTGATGCCGTCGTTCATGCGGTTAAAGCAGCGCAGCAACGTGGACTTTCCGCAGCCCGAAGGCCCGATAAATGAGGTGATCTGCTTGTCGCGGATCTTGATATTCACGTCCTTGAGCGCATGATGGTCGCCATAGAACAGGTCGAGGCCCTCGACGTCGATGCGCGTCGGCGAGGCGGCAAGATCCTCTGCCGTGGGGCGAGTCGCATCCCCAACCTCGCGCTCGTGCGCGGCCTCGGCCTGCGCTTCCATGAGTTCTTCAAGCTCCGTGGGCTCCACAGCCGCAGCAGCCGTCATACCGCATACCTCCACATCGATATCAATTCAGCAGTATCGATAGTAGAAATCGCGGCTCATATGCACGTGAGCGCATTGTCAAGTGTTTGTAAGGGCACACTGGCTATGCGGCGGGCAGCTCGATGGTGAATATCGTGTGTTCGGGCGTCGATTCACATGCAACGGTACCGCCGTGTGCCGCGATGATCTCCTTGGCAATAGCAAGGCCCAGACCGGCACCACCGCGATTGGTCGCACGCGCCGCATCCAGGCGATAGAACTTCTCAAAGATCACCTTGAGCTTAGCCGCAGGGATAGGATCGCCCTGATTGATAAAGCGAACGCGCACGCCGCCATCGTCTTGGCGCCCGGCCTCAATCGTGATAGTCGAGCCCTCATAGCTATAGGCGACGGCGTTTTTCATGATGTTGTTGAACACGCGAGCCATCTTGTCGCCATCCACGAGCACCGTCAGGTCCTCGCGAATATCAACTTGGGCTTCCTTATGCTGCTCGTTGAGGATGGGATAGAACTCGTCAGCCACCTGAGCCAGCAGCAACCCCAGATCAACATAGCCGCGCGTGAGCACGATATCGTGGAAGTCAAAGCGCGTGATATCGAAGAACTCTTCGATGAGCGCATCGAGCCGGTGCGCTTTGTCGAGAGCCACGCCCGTAAAGTGCGCACGTTGCTCAACCGGCAGCTCAGGAGCCTCTTGCAGCAGCGAAAGATAGCCCACCACACTGGCAAGCGGGGTGCGTAGGTCATGTGCCAAGTACGTGACCAGATCGTCCTTGCGATGCGACTCGTCACGCAGAGCTTGCTGCACCTTGCGCTCACGGTCACGCACGCGGTTAAGGGCGCCCTCGACCTCCAAGAAGTCGCCGTCGATGTTATCCCAGGTGTCGGGGTGATCGATCAGGCGATCTTGAATACGAGCGGCCAGCACACAATCGGCATGCTGCTCGCCCTGCTCGTAGCCCTGGTAGTACAGGGCGCGGCCACACAAGAACAGCACGCACGCGGCAAGCGCCAGCACAAAGCCAAGCATGTTGAATACAAAGCCGGCATCGAACAGCACCGGCCCTTCGATGCCGCCGAGCGCCATGGCGCCAATCGCCAACGTCATGGCCCACGCGGCGCCGCCAATCACCACGCAGCGGCACACGATCTCAAATCGATCGATCAGCAAAAAGCCGACAAGCAGCACCGCCAAGATTCCGACGATGTTGTCGATGCCAATCAGCAGCAGGCTCAGCAAAAAGAGCAGCACCGTTGCAAGCGCGCGGTTGTCGACGACCAACCTCACGTATTCAAAGAGCCGATCGGGCACCTCGAACGCTTGCCTATCGTCTTTTGTCATATCAAGATCCTCACAAGCGAAAAGCGTTATTCGATGATGTAGCCGACGCCCCAGACGTTTTTGATAAAGCGTGGCTTTTGTGCGTCGTCGCCGATCTTTTCGCGCAAGTGGCGAATATGCACCATCACCGTATTGTTGGAGCCGGGCATAAAGTCCTCGTTCCACACCGCGCGGAACAGGTCCTCCACGGCCACCACGCTGCCGCGATGCTCGACCAGATACAGCAAGATTGAATACTCGGTGGGTGTGAGGCGTACCGGTGCACCGTCCACCGTCACGGAACGAGCGTCGCGGTTGATCTCCAAGCCGTCGAGCTGAATGGTCGGCGACTCGGCCGCCTGTGCACGGCTACCGTAGCTGGTGTAGCGGCGAAGCTGAGCGTGCACGCGCGCGATGAGCTCCAGCGGACGGAACGGCTTAACCACGTAATCGTCCGCGCCAAGCGAAAGGCCCCCGATCTTGTCTTGCTGGGCATCGCGCGCCGTCAGCATGATCACGGGATAGGTATGGCTGGAACGGATCGTACGCAGCAGCTCAAACCCATCGATATCGGGCAGCATGACATCCAGCAGCGCCAGATCGAACTCCTGCTCCAAAATCGCCTTGGCAGCATCGGCCCCGCTATAGGCAATCTGGACATCAAAGCCCTCTTTTGTAAGGTAGATACCAACCAAGTCGGCGATGGCCTTTTCGTCATCAACTACCAAAATGTGCTCGTTCATGCGTGCTCCTCTCGCGCTCCATTATGCCCGAGGCGACGCACGCCACACAC